>JAEZLG010000150.1 GCA_023435855.1 Bacillota bacterium
TGTTAAGCCGTATGGGCATCACGGAAGACGTACGCTTTGTTAGGGGTGGGGGAGAATATTTCCATCCGGGCCAAAAAGCGGTCATAGAGGTAAACAGCTCAGCTATAGGCGAGCTTGGCACCATACACCCCAAAGTACAAAAAAGCTTCAATATTCCGCAGGCGGTTTACGCGGCAGAGATCGATATGGACGAGCTTCTTAAACACCGAAACACGAAAAAGACGTATTTGCCCATCCCTCGGTTTCCGTCCGTGGAGCGCGATATCGCCGTTGTAACCGATGAAAGCGTGTCTTCGTCGGATGCCGTACATTCCATTTTAAAGGCGGATGCGGGCGTGATTGTTTCAGATGCGCAGCTGTTTGATGTTTATCGCGGCAGAGGTGTGCCGGACGGTAAAAAGAGCATGGCGTTCTCGTTCAGCCTTCGCGCTTCTGACAGAACTTTAACCGATGCCGAAATACACTTTGCGATGGATCGTATACTCGCTTCACTTGAAAAAGAACTGGATGCGCAGTTGAGAAGTTAACGAGGTATATCGAATAATTCGCGCTCTATATGGGCGTATAGGGCTAAGGTTTCTGTTTTAGGGCTGCATAGAAATTTCCCTCACAGTGTTTACTGTGAGACTGAAAAAATAGCATGGCAAAATAACACAGTGTGGTTACACTGTGTTATTTTATTAACGTTTGACATAATTTGACAGAAAACTCGAAACTCATGTATAATCATAAATAAATTAAAAGCACAAATATTTTTTATCATCGGCAGCATACATGCTGAGAGGATTCCAAATGGAAAGAATTCTGATTGCCGACGATATCGCTGTCAACCGTAAGATTCTCGAAGAGATTTTACAGGATACGTATTGCTGTATCATGGCAGAAAACGGTAAGCAAGCTATTGAGCGCGCGCTTGAGTACGCGGGGTCGCTCTCGCTTATTTTGCTCGACATCATGATGCCGGAATATGATGGCTATGAGGTATTGCGTATCCTCAAAAGGAACATGCTCACCAAGGACATACCGGTTGTGCTCATAACCTCGCTTGATAGCGAGCGCGATGAAAGCCGAGGCCTTAGCGAAGGCGCGATTGACTATATAACAAAGCCCTTCAACGCACAGATTGTAAAATGCCGCGTCAACAACCATGTTGAGCTCAAGCGGCATCAGGACATGCTGCAGGAGCTTATTGATAAGCGCACGCGGAAGATTGTCGAAATACGGGAATCCCTTCTTGATGCAGTCAGTTCCATTATTGAATACAGAAGCCTTGAATCCAGTAAACATGTAAAACGCATTAAGCTCTACTGCGAAGCGCATTTGAACTGCCTTCTTAAGAAGAACCTCTTTTCTGAACAGCTTGACAGGAAAAACGCAGAGCTCATCGCCCGCGCCTCCACCTTGCATGACATCGGCAAAGTGGGTGTGCCCGACAGCATTCTCATGAAGCCCGGCCCGCTTGCGAGCGAGGAATTTGAGCTCATGAAGAAACACGCTGTCATGGGCGGTGATTTTATTAACTCGATTCGTGACTCGGCGGACGATGATTATGTTTATTACGCCTATCAGATTTGTCGTCACCATCATGAGTGGTGGAATGGCGGCGGGTATCCCGACAAGCTAAGCGGCGAGGACATACCGCTGAGCGCACGTATCGTAGCACTGGCGGACGTTTACGACGCGCTCGTGAGCAAACGCGTTTATAAACCCGCATATTCCCACGAAACCGCTGTTGCATTCATCCGTGCCGGTAAAGGTACACAGTTTGACCCACTGCTCGTCGATACGTTTGAAGGTGAAGTGTCTGAACTGTTTCGCTCGATTGCTATGCTACATAACGACTGTCCTCAGTAGGCCTTAATATGCATGCGGAAAGGGAAAAGTGATGGTTATTCAGGTAGATGAGCCTGTACGCGTAAAGCCGAATCAAACTGGCCGCGCTGCTGCGATATTGCGTTTAAACGGGAACGAAGCGCTTTACAACGAACTTCTCGAAATGTTTTTTAAAGATGATGCGGTGGAGTGCCTGCGCGGTTACCTGGCGAGCGGTGATGTGAAAAGTGCGCTTTTAACAGCTCATGGCATGAAGGGCTCTGCCGCGAACCTCGGTTTAGAAACGCTGTCAGATCTCGCGGGAAATGTGGAGCGGTCGCTTCGGGATAACGATGTTGCGGCTGCTCAGGAGGCGTTTTCCAAGCTTCAAAGGGAGTTTGACACAATCAGCTTCTTTCAAGAATAAAGAAGGGGGATCGGTGCCATGCTGCAAAAGGAGCAGTTGAAAATACCAAACGAGAAAAAGCGCAGAGATGGTGATCCCCCAAAGGGTACAAGCCCCGTTAAATATGCGCTCTGGATTTCCGGTTCCTATTTTTTCGTAAGCTTTTTTTGGATTCTGTTTTCTAGCAAACTGGCCGGCCTTATCGCGTCCGATGCTGCAACTTTAGCGAGCATTGAGACATTGAAAGGCTGGTTTTTTGTTACCGCCACAGCTGCGCTGCTGTTTTGGCATATCAAAAGGCATTTTACCAAAGCTAGCCTCCCACAGCAGGAGCTGAGCCAAATGGTGAGCATTCGCACGGCGTAACTCGAAAACACGGCTGCCAATTTGATTGTTATTATGCAGCAAAAGGACGAGCTTCTAAAGCAAACCGCGCGGCAGCAACATTTCCATTCGGCAGTCATAAAGCTTTCGCAGGAATTCTTTAATGTGCCTCTTTCGCAGATGAATGCAGCTCTCGACGATTCCTTAAGCGTAATCGGTGAATATCTGGGTGCGGAGCGTGTCGCCTATGCTGAGCATAGCAAAGACGGCAAACTCTTTGTGATGGGTCAGTGGGCGAAGGAGCAGAAGCTTACGATTCAGGAGCTTGAAGAGCATTACAACAATTTAAGGCGCTCAAATACACGGTATTCCATCCGTCAGGGTATGGAGTTTTTTGAGCGTTTTTCCTCGCATAATAATACGGAAGCCTCATTCAATGAAGGAATGTATTTCCGTGTTCATGCCCCCGTGCACTTGTTGGGTAAACCCTGTGGCAGCGTGATGATTGCTACAAAAAAGCGTACGGAAGAATGGACAGATGAGGACATTGGCATTCTTAACATCTTCATTGAGATGCTTCGCAATGCCTACGTGCGGCGCAGGCAGGAGATAGAGCTGGAAAAAGCCAATAAGCTCATGCGCGTAATGCTTGACGCCACCGAAGATAGTATCTACGTAATTGATTCGGAAGGGATACTGCATAACGCGAACAATGGATTCGTTAAGTTGTTCGATTCGCCGTATAAAGATGTAGCAGGCAAAAATCTCTCGGACTTTCTACAAAAAAGCGACTTCCGAAAAATGATGAGCCATGTGTGCGATGCGCTTACAAACAGCTTGCATGTTATGTACCGTGTGGAGTTTCGTGGTCAATGGCTTGAAAACAATATCTACCCCGTAGCGGATGAGGACGGTAATTTTACTTTAGCTGCAGTGTTTTGTCAAGATATTACCAAGCGCATGCAGTACGAAAGTGAGTTGTTCCGCTCACGCGAGCTATTTAAAAAGCTCATCGAAAGTGCACCTGTAGGTATTTTTTGGCGGGATCTAAACGGTGTATACCTGGGCGCGAACAAACAGATGGCTGATAACTTCGGTACAACTGTGGAGGCGTTGGTCGGTGATAAGTCCATTGCCTACATAACGCGCGAGGAGCATGAGCGGCAATCGCGTATCGAGGAGGATATGTTTCAAAAGCGGCTGCCGCGCGTACAAGTACAGCAAAACATCACCCGATTGGACGGGGAGGTGCGTTTGTTCAGCGTGAACAAGGTGCCGTTAATCAACGAAAACGGAGAACCCTATGGATTACTCGGCGTAGCAGAGGATATCACCGACCGCCGCCGCGAGGAAATGGAACTCATAGAAGCCAAGAGTGCTGCTTATGAGGCAAACGCTGCGAAAAGTATGTTCCTTTCCCGCATGAGCCATGAAATACGAACCCCGCTAAACTCCATCATCGGTCTTTCTCATATTGCCGCGCAGGCCAAGGATGCGAGTATTGTCAAAGATTACATCGCACAAATCGGTGTTTCCTCGCGACATCTATTGGAACTTATAAACGATATTTTGGATATTTCCCGCATAGAGGCAGGTAAAATCAGCATCCAAAAGGAAAGGTTCGACCTGATTGGAGCGCTCGAAAGCGCGGTGGGGATGCTGCTGCCCCGTGCAGACGAGAAACGCCAGAAGGTGGATCTTTATATCAGCAGCGATGTACCTCGTTACGTGACGGGTGATTCAACGCGCTTCAAGCAGTTGCTCGTGAACCTTTTGGGGAATGCCGTCAAATTCACGCAGGAAGGCGGCGCAATATCTGTTCATGCAAAGCTGCAACGCGATACAGATAACAGAACAGGCGTGAGCTTTACTGTGCGAGATAACGGCATCGGTATAGACGCCAAACATTTAAAGAGCATTTTTGAGCCTTTTGCGCAGGCAGATTCGACCTTCTCACGCACTCACGAGGGTACGGGCCTTGGGCTTCCAATCTCCAAAAGCATCGTAGAACTCATGGGCGGCAGCATTACAGTTAATAGCACAATCGGAGAAGGCAGCGAATTCACCTTCATGCTGCCGTTCGAACAAGCGTTTCTCGACGGGGCGGATGCTGCACCTTCGTTTGATGATCTTCACGTACTGGTCGTGGATGATGAGTTAGAGACGCGAACATATATGAAGATGCTTCTAACACAATACAAAGTAAATACAGAGCTTGCAGCTTCGGGGGAGGAGGCAGTACGTGCCGTATGTATGGCTAAGGAAAACGGCTTCCCCTTCAATGTGGTATTTGTGGATATGCGCATGCCCGGTATGAACGGTGTTGAAACAGCACAAGCCATACGGCAAAACTGCGGAGAGCGTGTGATTGTTATCATGTTTTCCATGTACGAATGGGACGATATTGAAAAGAGTGCAAGGGAAGCGGGCGTCAGGATTTTCCTGCCAAAGCCTGTTTTTCCGTCAAAGCTGATGGATATTCTTTGCGATATTACCGGCGGAAAACACCCCGACGAATCGGGCAAGACATGCATTGCGGATGGCAGCTTAGCTTCAAAGCGCATCCTTGTGGCAGAGGATAACGCAATTAATCAGCTGATCCTTCGCGAAATGCTCGCAAAAAGCGGCGCTGTACTTGTGCCTGTTAACGACGGGCGACAAGCGCTCGAAACGTTTCTTAAAGAGCAAGGTGCATTCGACGCGATTTTGATGGATATCCAAATGCCGGGCATGGACGGGCTTGAGGTGACACGCATTATACGTTCTCTTCCGATCGAGAACGCTAAGCGTATTCCTATCCTTGCTATGACGGCCAATGTGTTTCGCGAGGATATCGAAAAAGCGATGCTTGCAGGAATGGATGCGCATATAGGCAAGCCCATCGAACCCGAAGACTTGGTAGGAAAGTTGAAAAAGTATATAGGAGCGTAAACCATATAACAAAAGCCGCTGAAAAGCGGCTTTTGTAATGTGCAGTTGTAAGCTATACTGCCTGCGCGTTCACATACCCTGAGCCGTTGTCGATGGTGCGTGCAAAGTCTGAAAACGCCTGTGCAATCAAATCATAGCCTTCGTTTGTTGGGTGCAGCCCGTCGATGCATACATAGTTGCGAAACGGGATCTTATCGAGAAAATATGAGCGTACGTCCACGAGCAGCGCCCCGGTTTTTTGTGCAATCTTTGCGATGGTATCGGAATACATTTCGTGGAAACGGTAAATCATGTGCACATCCCCAAGAAATTTCATGATATTTTTGGGGTTGTTGCCCGCATGCTCAAGGAAGGCAAGATAACGTTCTGCGTCAATAGGAGGAAGCGTCATTAAAACCGGCTTCACGCCGAGACGCTGCACATCCTCAACCATGCTTATATACGT
Source organism: Bacillota bacterium (assembly GCA_023435855.1). Classification (GTDB taxonomy): domain Bacteria; phylum Bacillota; class Clostridia; order Christensenellales; family CAG-138; genus UBA7707. The sequence continues at coordinate 5,919 of JAEZLG010000150.1, forward strand.
GCTTTGAAAGGTTGCAAGGTCGGTGAGAGGCTTATGCTCGGCTTCCGGATAAATCGATACTTCATTCCATTTAAAATTGCAGTCGTTACCGCCGAACTCGATGAGCGCAAAATCGCAGTTAAGACCCTCATCGATATCTTTTTTTAAAATACCGGCACCGCGGTCAATCGTGATGCCAAATCGTGCCCGGTTTTCTGCCTCCACATTGAAAAGCTGTTTGAACTGCTTTAAATACTCCTCCATCACGGCATGGTAACGATATCCGAAATCGAGTATTGTACCCTTCATCACCGAATCTCCATAGATTTTTACGCGCACAGCCTGTTCCATAACCGCACCTCCTGCTTCATAGTATGCCCATATTTCGTTCATATATCCGCAACATTTAGTATTAAAAACTAGAATAAATAGATTATAAAGCGGCAATACTAATATGTCAATACGTGTTTGACGGTTTTACATACGTTATGATAAAATATGCAAAACGGGAAAGAGGTGTTCAATATGAAATTAGAAGCGGGTTTAGTAAAAGCATTTCGCTGCCCGCGATGGGCGGAGCTTCCTGCACTTTCCCTCTATATGGATCAGGTGCTGATTGTTTTAGAGGATGGGCTCAGCCTCTTTTCCGAAAAGATGGAGATTGCAACCACCTCCACCATGATCAACAATTACGTAAAACTAAAGCTCTTGACGCCGCCCGTCAACAAAAAGTACTCTAAGGAGCATATTGCGAAGCTAATGATGATATGCGTGCTCAAGCGCGAGTTTTCTATGTCGGAAGTCGCAGGTCTTATTGAGCTCATCACCGAAAACCGCGGTATCGATGAAGCTTACGACCTTTTCTGTGATAAACTTGAGCATTCCCTCAAACGAGCATTTGCATTTGAAGATGGAGAAAAGCATACGGCCGATACGGAGCTAAACGATAATACTTCGCGTGATTTGAGCGATCCTTCTAAGTTAGCGCTGGATGCAGCCTTAAGCGCTTTTACGGATAAGCTTGTGGTGCAAGGCATTTTGGATGCTGCGCAAAAGCGTTACGCTGAGC
>JAEZLG010000190.1 GCA_023435855.1 Bacillota bacterium
CGCTCACGCTTTTTAGGTGCGGGCGGGTTGAGCGCCGCCTGCAAACGGGCGTTTAGGTTATATACCCCGAGCGTCCCCTTTTTCATGGGAGCAAGCACCTGCACATCCTTAAGCGGGTCGCGTGTGCCGAGTTTGTTGGTGCGTCCCATACAAAGTGCGATGGTGCGGCGCAGTACATCCTCTTTATTTTCAATATACTCAAAACCGAACTCTCCGCTTTCTGCCTCTACAACGGGAGGTGCACCGTGGTTGATGCGATGCGCATTTTCCACAATAAGGCTGCGTTCCGATTGGCGGAAAACCTCTGTAAGACGCGCCACAGGCAAAATTTCGCTCCCAATGATATCGTGCAACACACTTCCCGCACCTACGGAGGGAAGCTGATCCGCATCGCCTACCATGATAAGCCGCGTTCCGGGTGCGATGGCTTTTAAGAGTGCATGCATGAGAGGCACATCCACCATGGACATTTCGTCCACAATCACCATATCGGTGTCGAGCGGGTATTCCTCGTTGCGCGCAAAGCTGTCCTGCCCGTAGCCATACTCCAAAAGCCTGTGCACGGTGCGCGCTTCTGTACCTGTCGCCTCCGTCATACGTTTTGCCGCACGACCTGTTGGCGCACTCAGCTCGCAAGAAAGCCCCAACTGCTCGCTGATGCGCAATATGAACTCCAAAATGGTGGTTTTACCCGTACCGGGGCCTCCTGTAATGACAAGTGCACCGCTTGTGAGCGCTGCATACACAGCTGAGCGCTGCTGCGGGTGGAGCGTAATATGAAGCGATTTTTCTAAAAAGTCGATCTGGTGATCGATCATGGAATAGTCGCATCGTGCGGGCGGTCGGTTTAGCTGGTTGAGCCGTTTTGCACATTCGCTTTCCATAAAGAACATGTCCGGCAAAAACACGGCGTCCGTGCCATCCACGATTTTATAGGCAAGCTGCGAATTAATAATTAAATCATCCAACGCATGCTCAACGGGGCGAAGCTGCGCATTCAATAAATCGGCGGCCACCTCAACAAGCTTTTCGCGAGGTAAACAGGTATGCCCCTCCTGCCTTGCCCACTGCAAAGCGTAGCGAACACCCGCGCGAAGCCTGTAAGCGGAGTCTGCTTCAAGCCCTGCATTCATGGCTATTTTATCTGCCGTCTTAAAGCCAATACCCTCTACCTCCTCGATGAGACGGTAGGGATTGTCACGTATATAGCCGATGCAGTTATCGCCATAGCGCTTATAAAGCTTCATAGCCTGGGTTACGGAAACACCGTATTCTGAAAGCGCAAGCATTACATCGCGCATTCCGAGCTGCGAAAGATACGAAGCGGCAATGATGCCCGCCTTAGATGGGCCTATCCCATAGATTTCCTTGAGCCTTCCGGGCTCGTTTTCAAGCACGTTAAGCGTATCCATGCCGAACGCATCTACAATGAGGCGGGCGGTGCTGTCGCCGACGCCTTTGATAAGGCCGCTTGACAAATAGCTTATCAGCGCCTCAAGCGTTGCCGGTGCAAGCGTGCGGCAAGACTCGGCTTTAAACTGTCTGCCGTAAGCGCGGTGCTCCGTCCACTCGCCCTCAAGTTCTATGCGCTCGCCAACGTTTGTAAGCGGAAGTAAGCCGACAGCGGTTACTTCTTCGCCTGTCTCATCGGCAAGCTCGAGCACCGTAAAGCCTGTTTCTTCACTTCTATAAATGATGGTCTTAATCGTGCCGTTCAACTTCATGAAACAATAGTAACACATACTCCCCCTATCCTGCAAAGACTCCCTTTGAGCAGTATCCCGCTAGGCTGCAGGCATTAGCTAATGCGATGCCCGAAGGCGCGCCGCAAGGCTCGGGTTGCTCCGGATGTGAAGGGTTCCGACGAGCTCTGATAAGTTTGGTAAGCATAAGGATTATACGCGGGAGACTGACCGCATATATTTCTACAAGATTGACTGGGAGGGATGAGTCTTGCGTATATTTGTTATCACGAAAAGAACGCTGATCATAGCGGCCATCATTTTTGTTTGCATCGTGGCAGCTGTAATCATAGCGCTTTCCTTTACCGAAGGCAGTGCCACGGCACCGACAACTGCCGCAACGGTGGAAGAATACGAGCTTACGGTCATGGCCGGCCGCAAAAAAGAACTGCCTGTTTACAGCGTGAGCCGTGACGACAAGAAGATTGCCCTCACCATCGATGCGGCATGGGAGGACGATAAGACAGACTTTATTTTGGAAACACTCGAGCAATACAAAGTAAAAGCCACATTTTTTCTCTGCGGGTTTTGGGTGGAAAAATACCCCGATAAAGTAAAAGCCATTTATGAGGCGGGGCACGAGGTGGGCAACCATACCGCCACCCACCCGCATATGACCAGGCTCAACGCCTCGCAGATGCAAGATGAGCTAAACAAGTACGAGGAGCTCCTTATGCCCATAACCGGACAAAAGACGAATTTATTTCGCGCACCCTATGGCGAATACAACGATAATGTCATCAAAACCGTGCGCGACATGGGTTATGAGGTAGTACAATGGGATATTGATACGGTAGATATGATATGGATTACACTTTAGCACCTATCCTGTTCCTTTAAAGAATACCGCAGCCCCCCTGCCAAAGAAAGCTGCGGTATCGTTCTGCAAATCCTTTTAAAGTGCATCCATGGTAACAACGGCGCGGGATGGGCCTTAATAGCCAACGTGGCACTTATTTGGATGGCAGTATCCTATCAGAGTATTTTTAAGA
>JAEZLG010000202.1 GCA_023435855.1 Bacillota bacterium
ACTCAGCGCCGCTTAGAAGCATCACGAGCCTGTCGAGGCCGAAGGCAAAACCGCCGTGCGGCGGGGTGCCGTAGCGAAACGCGCGGACAAAAAAGCCAAAGCGCTGTTCTACCTCCGCATCGGAAAACCCGAGTGCACGAAACATCATCTTTTGCACATCGCTTGAATGGATGCGCACACTGCCGCTTCCAAGCTCCACACCGTTTAAAACAACATCGTATGCCTGTGCGCGTACCCGCGCAGGGTCACTGAATAGATAGGGGAGGTCTTCTTCATAGGGCATGGTGAACGGGTGGTGCATGGCTACAAAGCGCTTTTCTTCTTCGCTGTATTCAAATTCCGGGAAGTCGGTCACAAACAAAAACGCGAATTTGCTTTTATCACGAAGACCGAGCATATCGGCAATGTCAAGGCGAAGTCCGCCGAGCGTGCGCCGCACCGTAGGAAGCTTATCGGCACAGAACAAAAGGAAATCGCCATTTTCCATGCCTGTGCGCGTTAAAATTGCGTCCCACGCCTCTTGCGTCAAAAACTTTTTCAAAATGGAGTTCACACTGCCGTCCTCACGCAGCATAATCCACGCCATGCCTTTTGCACCGTAATGAAGCGCGCGCTCGGTTAAGAATTCAATTTCGGATTTTGTAAAACGCGCACCACCCTTTACATTGAGAGCACGCACTGAGCCGCCCTTTTTAGCTGCACCTTCAAACACGGAAAAGCCGGAGTTTCGTGCAATGTCCGTTACATCAATAATTTGCATATCAAAACGGAGATCGGGCTTATCGCTGCCGTATTGGTCCATCGCCTGCTGCCATGTAAGGCGGAGAAAGGATTTTTCTAAATCCATATCCATTACTGTTTTCATGAGGTTTTTAAATAACTTTTCAAGATGGGCGAGTATGTCCTCCTGCGTCACGAAGGCAAGCTCCATATCAAGCTGCGTGAATTCCGGTTGCCTGTCTGCCCTTAAATCTTCATCGCGGAAGCACCTTGCTACCTGGTAGTAGCGGTCAAGCCCGCCTACCATCAAGAGCTGCTTGAAAATCTGCGGGCTTTGCGGCAGAGCGTAAAATTCACCCGGGTGTACGCGGCTTGGAACAAGATAATCCCGCGCGCCTTCCGGCGTGCTCTTTGTGAGGATGGGCGTTTCCACATCCACAAACCCCTCCGCATCAAGGTAATCCCGCGCGGCTTTTACAATCTTGTGCCGAAAGCGCAGCGCATGCTGCATCTCAGCGCGCCTTAAATCTAAGAACCGGTACTCCATGCGTAGATCTTCCCGTATGCGTGCGCCGTCCTCAAGCGAGAAGGGAAGGGGATCAGCCTCTGAAAGCACATCAAAAGCATCCGCACTAAGTTCCACTGCACCGGTCTCTAGCTTTTCGTTGTAGGTCTCCTCATCGCGAAGCTGCAACAAGCCTTCAACACGCACGACCGATTCAAGCTTTACATTCTCCGCTGCTTTAAACGCATCTTCATTTAGCTTTGTGCGGTTTAACACTACCTGCAGCACGCCCGTATGATCGCGTACATCCAAAAAGATTACGCCTCCCATATCGCGCTTGTGGAAGACCCATCCGCTTACCATAATCCGTTCTCCGACGCGGTCTTTTGTTACTAGACCTCCATGCTCCGTCCGGTACATGCTCTTTTCCTCCCTGAAAAATGAATAAATAAAAACAGCCTTGGTCCCTCTATGGGACGCAAGACTGTTGTCTTTCGCGGTGCCACCCAATGTAGCGTAATAACGCTCACTCATAGCGACGTGCATTACTTAAAACGCAGATCACTTACGGCTGTAACGCGCCGTGCGCGTCCGAGCCTACCTGCCTTGATAAACAAGGCTTTCGGTCGGATGGCTCCGAGCTGTTCTTCACCTGCGCCGCCGTACCGCGCTCTCACCTTGCCGCGGCTCTCTTGGACTTTGTACGCAGACTACTCGTCTCATCATTGCCTGAATGAATATACAGAAATATATTATGCGTATTATATGCGCGCCTATTCGTTTTGTCAATGGCTTTTATTTTAGGGCTTTATTTTAGCAGTTGCTCCTGTAGGAAGAAATTGCTCCATGGGTCATCGCGCTGAAGTCTAACAAGGGCATCCGCCATGCGGATACCGTCGGGGGCAATTGTATCAAGCTCCTCCCAAGCGATGGGCATGGACACCGTTGCCCCGTTCCTTGCTCGAATGGAATAAGGGGCAATGCTCGTAGCACCTCTCCCGTTTCTGATATAGTCGATAAAAATCTTGTTTGCACGCTTTGCCTTTCTGCTGTTCGCGGTATAACGATCAGGCCACTTAAGCTCCATCACTTCGGCAACGCGCCTTGCAAAATCGTAAAACACATCCCACGAGGCGGCAGGCTTTAGAGGAACGACCACATGGTAACCTTTTCCGCCGCTGGTTTTAAGAAACGAGTTGAGCGAAAGCTCCGTAAGTATATTCCTGATATCTAAAACACCTTGGCGCACTGTATCTAAATCCATACCTTCATCGGGATCCAAATCAAAAACCATCATGTCAGGCTTCTCAAGCGCATCCGCTCGGCTGCCCCAGGTGTGAAACTCAAGCGTACCCATCTGCGCCTCACCGACAAGCCCCGAAGCATCCTCGACATAAAAGTAATCCTCAGTTTCGCCCTCGCTGTTTACAATGGGATAAATAACGATCCCGTGGCTGTCGGTACCCGGGTGCTTTTTAAAAAAGCAGCTGCTTGTTATACCCTTAGGGCAGCGTACGATGCTAAGTATCCTGCGACTCACATAGGGCAGCATGCGCTTACTCACTCTCGCGTAATACATGGCTACATCCTTTTTTGTGATGATGGGATTTTCAAACAGCACTTTATCCGGATGGGTTATACGTATGCCTTCTATCATGATGTTGTCGGCGTTTTTTTCCATGATCCGCTCCGATGTATCCGGGGCTCCATCCGGGATTGCCTCCGGCTCTTTCTCGTTTTCGCTTTCACGTTTCACATCCCGCGGATTCTTATCCGTCCGTAAACCCTTGAAACTTGCCTGTCTTAGAAGATTATCTTCCGTCCATTCCGCAAACTTAACCTCTGCTACGAGCATAGGCGTTAACCACAGTATTTGCTCGTCCGAACGTAGCGTTGGCGCATGTAAAAAAGGGGATTCCGCGGTTTTATAGCTTGCTAACTTAGCTTCAAGTTCTTTTCTATCGTGATCGCTAAACCCTGTACCTGCGCGTCCTGCATAAATAAATGTATTTCCTTCGTAGATGCCCAATAAAAGAGAGCTCACCCCGTTTGCCCTCTTATCGGACCGCGTATAGCCTCCGAT
>JAEZLG010000067.1 GCA_023435855.1 Bacillota bacterium
AAGCGGTATACAAGAGCCAAGAAAGTATCGCCGCAAGTACGCCGAAGCGGTACAGAGGCTCAAATACCTCCCGTGTTTTCTCCAAATCGTCTCGGGCGCGGCTCGCTTGCCGCATGCCGTAGGTATAGACGCCAAACGATGCGAAAGAAAGGAAAAACTGCATAACGCTTTGCGCTACGTTATACGCACCGTAGGTCTCAATATTCAGCACCCGGGCGACATAGGGTCCAACAAGTATAGGCACGGCGAGGTTTAAAGCATACATCGCAACACGCGATATGGCGTTCACAGCGACGGAGCCTTCTTTTTTATGCACGGCTATGTCAAATCGCCTCCCCCGCGGGGGTGTATGGGTTCTTTAAGTGCCTGTTCCCATTCGTCAAGCCGCATGATATCTGTGTTTTTCAGATCAAAGCTTAAACGAAGCAGTATCCCCAACAGAAACCAAAACATAAACGAGGTAGGCGTGTTTACATAAAAAAGATCGGATATAAACTGGCTCTCGGCGAGCACCGCGGCAAGTACTGCCAGCAGCACTGCCGAAAAGCGATTGACGTACGAATTCTTTTTAAGCATCCCGGGAAGTGCGCGAATCACATATGCGCCCGCGCATATGGCAAGTGCAAGAAACGCTAATATTCCAACGATACCCTGCGCAGCCGTTATATCCACAAGCATATTGTGATATGCGTCGTAATGGAAATTCTGCGGATTGCGAATGAGATACGTGTTCGGTATGATTTTCCGTGCTGCAATTTGAAAATTGCGGAAACCGACGCCAAAAAGGGGTGCTTTTTGAAAAATCTCCAAGCCGCTTTTCCATAGTGAAAGGCGGCCGTTGCTTACATCGCTCGCGTCGTCGTACGCGCGGTCGATCTGAGGATTTTCCTCTTCGCCATTGTTTTCGCTTTGTACATAGACGAAAGCTAAAATACCGTTGTAAGCTTTTTTTACACCCAGTACCCCGAATGCAGCAATGCCGGAAACAAGAATACTTGCAACCAAGGCAATCAGTATACGTTTTCCTGTAGCGAATATCCTTTTCCCCCACCCACCGCGGGCAAAGGCGCGGCAAAATGTGTAAACCGCCGTAAGGACCGCAAGCGCCACGATGCCGGTGCGAGAATCTGAAAAAACGATATATAGATAAAACACCGCCATGCAAAGGTATAATAGAACCCGCACAAGCTTTTTCCGCGCACGCGCCAAAAAGAGCAGGCAAAGCGCAAAGCTTACGCATACTGAAGCTGCGCCGTAATTCGGATCGGTATACATGCCCCAAAGCCGCCCCCAGACAAAACCGCGCGGTACAATCGTACCGGGGTTTATATGGTACACTTCGCCAAACCCGAAGAGTGCCATGAAGATGCCGATGAGTGCCGCAAGCGCGTTATAGGCCAAAAAGAAACCGCCTACACCTAAAAGCTGACGGAGCAAACTCTCTTTAGATTCTGTCACGTCGCGCGGCAAAAGGAGTAACAGTTGAAAAGCGAGCCATAAAAGCCCTTGGGTGCTTTCAAAAAGGCCATACCTGGCATTGACGAGCGTCGTTATGCCATAGCTTAGTAAAAACGCCGCAGCGGCCCAAAAACAGGGTGCGAGTGAATACCTCCGAAAATAAAACAGCCTATATGCAAACACGACTGCGCCAAGTGCCGCGGTTACCGCCGCAAACACCTTCATAAAGGGCAAATAGTATAGGTAAGGGTTAAACGATAAAAGCGTGAGCGTAAGGTACACATAGGAAAAAAGCGTACCGTTATAGAGGCAGTTCAGACTCTTTTTCATATTGTTCCCTCCTTATAAAGGATGGAAAACATGTGCTTCTGCGCAGCTGCCTCGGTAAGCCCAGCACGCTCGAGTGCTTCATGTACGCCCGTCGCATCGCGGCGGAGCTTAAGCGCATTCTCCATCTCCTTTGCCCAAATTTCGGGAGGTTCGTCAAGCGGGCAAAATAAAACATACTGTGTGGCTGCAACGGATTTCGTTATGTTACCGGATACAACGCAAGGCAGCGCTGCCGATTGCGCTTCCACAAGCACAAGAGGGAAGCCCTCAAACAGCGATGGGAGTACAAGTGCGTCAAAAGCCTGCAAAAGTGCCGAGATATCGCTCCTAAATCCCAAAAAGCGGATGCTTTCCGATAATCCTAACTGTGCAGCGTATACCAAAAGCTCGTTATAAAGCTCTCCGTCCCCTGCGATTAAAAGCACGGAGTCTCGATGCTTACGATGAAATGCGGCAAACGCGTCGATCAGAAACCTTTGGTTTTTGACGGGGACGAGCCGCCCAATATGCCCAATTACGGTTTTCTCCTCAACGTTAAGGCTTTGCCGCATCGCACGGCGTATCCCGCTGTCGAAGCGGAACTTCTCCGTATCCGCACCGTTTTTTATAACGACGAGACGGTCACCGATATTGCCGTACAGCCAATCCCCTGCTTCTTTTGTAACAGCGGCGCACACGTCGCAAAGCTTTACGAGCTCTGAGCGGTTAACTTGATGCAACAACCTATGTGTAAAACGGACAATACCGCCGTGACTCTCAAACGAAACGCTGTGGCTATGGCAAATGATCCTCGCTTGCGTGTACTTTTTTGCAAGCCTTATAACGCTTATATCGCTGGCGGAAGAAATATGGAGCCATATGGCGTCATAAATGCGGCCTCGTTCCAAAAAAAAGCGGCGTTTGTCGAGATAGCTCCTCAATGGTGCTTTCCCTCGCCGCGCAACGTGAAAAACGCCAACGCCCATATCTTTAAGTTCCTCTTCGTAGGCGCAGTGTTCGGAGGTCGTTAAAACATCAAAGCGCAAAGGCAGTTTTTGCAATGCCTCGATCGATCTATATAAAAATGTCTCAATACCGCCCGCTTCGGGCGACATGCCCACAGCAAGCACGCGTTGATAATCCAAATCGTATCCCTCATTATCTACTTTGTTTCGCCCTGGCGAATAAAAACGGAAGCGAACTGCTTACCGTGTGTACGGTACGTCCCAACAGTAGAATCGCCGCTGCGTTTTTTGACTTAAGCACACGTAAGGCTGCACGCGCCAGACGACCCTCCGGCTTTGCATAAGGTATGAGCTCATGGTATAACTCATCCGTTAGAAGTTCCTTTACAAAGCTTTTCCTCGCTTGAAGGCTCCTATTCGCGCGCTTATCGCAGTTTCGCTCCAAGGCGGAAAGTATAAAGCGCGCATACACAGCACCCAAAACCTTCTTCACGTTTTCGTCATATATGCCCCAGCTCTCGTACTGCGACTTCAATAGCCGCACGCGCTCCATGTGAAGCGCATAATAATCCGGTGCAAATTTAGCAGTAAGGCTGTCGCCGCCGCGCTTTTTGTAGTGGTAAGGTGCTGTTTTGAGGCAATTGAGACTTTGTGCATCCATAAAAAAGTCTACATTGAAACGTATATCCTCTATGAGCTTCACGTTTTTAAACGTAAGCTCCTTTTCCTTAATAAAAGCAAGCTCGTACGCCTTGTTGCAGGCGTAGCCGTATAGCGAAGCTTGCTCAATCAAGATAATCTCTCGTCTTAAATTTTCGTCGCGCAGGTTAACCTCGCGGTATATTACCTCGTGTGTAGACTTCAGCCGTCCGAATTTATCGTAATACTCCTCACACATGCCAAACATCACCGCCTGCGCCGGTGCGTTTTTCAAGGAATTGTATAGGCTTTTTAGTAGAGTCTTGTCAATGGTATCGTCTGAGTCCATAAAGCAAACATATCTGCCGCGCGCTAAGTTAAGCCCCTCGTTTCGCGCTCCGCTCAAGCCTTCGTTTTTCTTAAGGTGTACAGCCCGCACCCGCAAATCGCTGCCTTCCAGTGCATCGCAAATGGCACCGCACATATCGGGACTGAAGTCATCGATCAACAGCAGCTCAAAATCGGGAAATGTCTGCTCTAAGACGCTTTGTGCTGCCGACTTAAGGTAGTTTTCTGTCCTATAGACGGGCATGATGACGCTGAAAAAGGGTTCCATCAGCGGTTTGCCTTAAGCGTCGCAAATAGCCGCGCGTTTTTTCGCTTAACGCGCGTGATAACGCGGCTTTGGATAAGAGCAAGGCTCGCACTTTTCAGACGATAGGGTATCAGCATCGCTTTTAACAATGCTGATTTAGGCCTTGCATATTTAAGAGAGGCCTTTAGCCGGCGCGATGACAGCATTTTTCTGACGTGGTTAAACTTCTGTCGCTCTGTCAACGTGCAGTTTTTGTTGGTAAGGTTTTCCACGCAGCCGATTAGCCGCTCCACATACCTTCTCGCAATGAATTCGCGGCTTTTGCTGTCGCGCAACCCCCAGTCGTTATACAGCGCGATGAGCCAACCGTGTTCTTCCTCGCGTTTTTCGTATAAGCTTTCGACATATTTGGCCGTTTCCGATTCCGACCTTGCGCGGAGAAAATGATAAAACCTGTCTTGCATAACCGCAACGCGCTCGATATCGCGGACCACCGAGATATTGAAAGGAAAATCATCCCAAAGTGTCTTCGGAAAGCGAAGGTGGTTTTCTTCGATGTAGCTTCTTAAGTACAACTTGTTCCATGGAGTATAGAGGAGGTTTTTATCAAACAGCTCATAGGCGTTTTTACGAAAAGCCTTCTTGGTATCATACATCGCATCAGGCGCGTAGACAGCCTGCGAGTGGTATTCCTTTTCGCCCACATAGGTATCGATATAATATCCCGCAATCACGAGCTGCGCGTTTGTTTCCTCCGCGAGCGCGTACATACTCTCGAGCATGTTCTCTTCCGCATAGTCATCGCTATCCATGAAATAATAGTACTTGCCGCGCGAAACATCCATGGCGGCATTTCTCGCGCTCGGTGCACCGCCATTCTCCTTGTGTATCACGCGCACACGTGCATCTTTTTGCCCGTATTCGTCACAAATTGCCCCGCAGCTGTCGGGGCTGCCGTCATCCACGAGAAACAACTCGTAATCGGAGAAAGTCTGCGCGAGCATACTGTCCACAGCATACCTTAACTGCGCCTCCACTTTGTATACGGGCATAATCACGCTGATTTTTGGGTCTTCAATATTCACGTTAACTCCTTTCTTGAAAGTGCGAGTGCGGCCGCAACGGTCTTGTCCATATCGAGGTAGCTGTATTTTGCGAGCCTCCCTCCGAACAAAACATCCTCCTCTTCGTCGGAAAGCTTTTCATAGCGCTCGTAGAGCATTTTGTTTTCTTCGTCATTCACTGGGTAGTAGGCCTCCGCCCCCAAAGACCATTCCAGTGGGTATTCACGCGTTAAGTACGTATAGGGCTGTGCTTTAAACTCAAAATGCTTGTGCTCGATGACGCGCGTATAGAGGGTATCGGCATCGGTAAAATTCATCACCGCCACACCTTGGTAATTTTCCTTATCCAACCGTTCGGTTTCAAAGCGAAGGCTCCTATAGGAGAGGGTACCAAAGCGATACTCGTAAAACGCGTCGATCGGCCCTGTATACAAAACACGCTTGCTCAACCGCATGAGTACGTCTCTCTGCAAATTAAAATCCGTGTTCAGCATAAGCGTGCATCCCGCTAAGAGCTTTTGAATGATTGCGTTATAGCCCTCCACGGGAATGCCCTGATAGGGATCGGAAAAATAGTTGTTGTCAAACGTATACCGCACGGGAAGCCGCTTTATGATAAATGCCGGGAGCTTATCACAGCTTCTCCCCCACTGCTTTTCGGTATAGCCCTTTACAAGCTTTTCATAAAGGTCGCGCCCGACAAGCGCAATCGCCTGCTCCTCCAAATTTTCAGGTTCCCTATGTGC
>JAEZLG010000230.1 GCA_023435855.1 Bacillota bacterium
CATTTCCTCCATAGAAGGCATCACGGGCTCCATCGCCACGGACGAAGCGGTGTTTCATTCGTTCACGCCTGAAGGCGAGCGCCTTGAAACGCTAGATAAAGATGCACTTCTTTCCTATAAAAGCAACTTTCAAGACATTACCTCGGCATATTATAAAGACCAAATCTCAGGCGATATGCTTTTGCCTTATATGGCTATGCTTTACGCTTTAGAATTTGGCTTTGAGCGTGCGTATTTCAGCTCTTTCGAGCTCTCCGTTGACGATATTTATCAATCCTACAGTTATCTTACCTGCGATAATCCCTTTTTTGAAAGCAACTATAATCTCGACGTCGAGTACCTTACGCCTCCCGAAGGTGATTTAGAGACGCCTGTGTTTTACTGTCTGAAATCGACGGTGCTAGAGAGCGGAAACTTTGAAAGGAAGCTTCAGGCCTACGAAAAAGCAAAGGAAATGGTATTGTCACTTCCTGCTGCGCTTGAGGATGAAGAAGGAAAGGCCGAATACCTTTATCGAAAACTCATCAACACCACGCATTACATTAGCTACGATGTAAACGAGAAACCCGATTACTTGTATGACGCTCTGGTTTTAGGGAGAAGCAATTGCGACGGGTTTGCCAATGCGCTCGCCATGCTTTATAACCTCGCGGGGATAGAAAGCGTGCTTTCGATCGGTATGGACGAGGGCAACGGACATGCATGGGTCACAGCAAAGCTTAGCGGCAGTTTTTATCATTTTGACCCTACCTACGATTCCGACGCTGCGCATGATGTAAGCTACGGAGGCAAGCTCTACTATTTCCGAATGTCCGATACAGCCGCATTTGCGCTTTTACGAAGCTACGACGCGGATATTCAAAACGCCGCACCCAAATGCATGGACACAACGTTTGATTTAACACCTGTCGATATCACGGTGATCGATTTTAGGCTCCCTGACATGCAGGCTGCGGTAGCGGACGCGCTCGAAAAGGATATCAGCAATGACGACGGCTGCTTGGTGGTGTCCTGCCCGCAATTCCTCGGGGCATCATGGGATGAACTGGACGCATATTTTAGCGCGATGGCAGATGAAGTCACAATAACGGGCACCGTGGACGCTTATCTTTTAAGCGATAGGGGATTGTTGGTGCTCTACGGTTTAGCGGAATAAATGTACGCACCTTTTGTAAAAATATGTTAAAATGGATTTGATGAATAACATGCGGAGGCTTATCGAATGAATACCAACGTATTTCGCAATATATCCTACGGACTGTACGTTGTCGGTACGCATGATGAAAAAAACAACCGCCCTACGGGCTGTATCGTCAACAGCGTCATGCAGATTACCTCAACGCCGGCGACCATAGCAATAAGCATCAATCACGATAACTACACCAACGAATGCATACGTTCAAGCGGCATGTTTTCTGTTTCCATACTCTCGGAGCAATGCGACCCTGCCGTGATCGGCAAGTTCGGCTTCCGAACCGGCCGCGATACAGATAAGTTTGCGGGAATCAACTATGAGAATAAACTGGACATGCCGGTTTTGAAAAGCTGCTGCGGCTACCTTGTCTGCAAGGTCATTTCCACAATGGAAGCACCCACCCATACCGTGTTTTTAGGTGAGGTACTGGACGGGGACATGATGCTCGACGAGATACCCATGACCTATGTCTATTACCATAAGGTCATTAAGGGTAAAACCCCGAAAAACGCCTCCACCTACATCGCAGAGGACAAGCCCTCTCAGAAACCTGTGGAAAAAAAGGCGGTTTGGCGCTGCACCTTGTGCGGCTATGAATATGACGGTGAAATTCCTTTTGAACAGCTGCCCGACGATTACGTCTGCCCGCTCTGCGGTGCAGCAAAGGATATGTTCGAAAAAGTCGAGGCTTAACGTTATACACGATACGCGTTTGTAAGGGCCGATTCCATATCGGCCCGCGGTTCCCTTGCACGGGGCTGTCGCGTTAAGCATTTTCAATGCATAATGCAAGGATGTTTCGCTTCCAGCGAAACCCCCGGGTTCTAATCAGGCGTCACTGGCGCCTGTTTTGCCCCTTTGGGGCACCGAACCCGCTGTCGCGGCGTGCATTTAAATGTTTATTCGTTGTATGCACCTAGCGCGACAGCCCCCTGCGATTTATGTTAAAGTTGCTTTTAAATAAGGTAGGGACGGTGAAAACCGCCCCGTATTTTGCTTGCCAAATTATATGAGGAGGCACCTATGATTGAACTCAAGCATATCACAAAAACATTTCGTGTAGCAAAGCGTATGGGCGGGCTCAAGGCGGCGACAAATGCGCTTTTTAAGCGTGAACATACAATAATTCACGCGCTCGACGATGTATCGTTTGCTATCGGCGATGGGGAAATGGTTGGGTACATCGGCCCAAACGGCGCGGGGAAGAGCAGCACCATTAAAATACTGTGCGGCATTTTAACACCCGACAGCGGCTCTTGCATAATCGACGGGAGGACTCCGTGGAAGGAAAGGAAGGAGCATGTTAAGCACATAGGCGTGGTGTTCGGACAGCGAACGCAGCTTTGGTGGGATGTGCCGGTCATTGACTCGTTTGAGCTTATCCGCGATATTTACCGCGTTACACCCGCTGTCTATAAAAAAAACAAAGATGAGCTAACGGAGCTGTTGGATCTGAAAGAGCTTATAAAAACGCCCGCGCGACAGCTTTCGCTCGGCCAAAGAATGCGCTGTGAGCTTGCGGCATCGCTTTTGCATGAGCCGAAAATATTGTTTTTGGATGAGCCGACCATTGGTCTCGACGCGGTATCTAAGATTGCCGTGCGCAGCTTTATCAAACGCGTCAACCGCGAAAAGAAGACCACGGTCGTTTTGACCACCCACGATATGCAGGATATTGAGGCACTTACCGAGCGCATCCTTCTCATCGGCAAAGGCAAAATTCTTTTGGACGGCTCGCTGACGGAACTTAAAACAAGAAATTCTCCTTTTAAGAACGTAACGCTCACCTGTTCAAACGGAGAATTTATGCCGCTTTCGGGTGTAACCATGCAGGAACGCATGGACGGCCGCGTGGTGTTTACGGTGGATACGCGTCTTATTTCCGTATCAGACGCAATAGGAGCACTTACGAAAAATGCGGACGTAACCGATCTTTCCGTTTCCGGCGCAAGTGCCGAGGATATGGTAGTATCGCTCTACGAGGAGTTTTCCATATGAAAAGCTACCTTGCTCTGTTCCGTATTCGTTTCCTCCACGGTCTTCAATACCGTGCGGCGGCACTCGCGGGTGTAGCCACGCAGTTTGCGTGGGGGTTTATGACAATACTCATGTTTTCGGCGTTTTATAAGGCAAACAGCACTGCATTCCCTATGGAATTTCAAGCGCTCTCAAGTTATATCTGGCTGCAGCA
>JAEZLG010000125.1 GCA_023435855.1 Bacillota bacterium
CAATCTGCAATATGCAAAATGCGCGAGCGGCTACGGATGCGGCTACAATGATGCTTTTAGACGAGGAAAACGGCGTATATAAGCTGTTAGCACCTCCCTTTAACCATCCGGAGAAGCATGTGGGCTACATAAGCGCCTACCTCCCCGGGGTAAGGGAGAACGGAGGACAGTACACGCATGCGGCCGCTTGGGCGGTTGTGGCAGCCTGCAAACTCCATGATCCTGCACTCGCCAACCGAATTTTCCGATTGATTAACCCCGTGGAGCACGGTAACAGTGAAATGCAGCGGCGGCGCTACAAGGCTGAGCCGTATGTGGTAGCGGGGGATGTATACACCACGGGCAGGATTGCAGGCCGCGCGGGCTGGACATGGTACACAGGTGCTGCGTCGTGGCTGTATGTGGCGGGCATTTCACACATACTTGGCATCAAACGGCGCGGGAATACGCTTACAATATCCCCCTGTACCGTATGGGAGGAGTATTCGTTCACCTACCGTTTCAAGAGTTCGGAGTATTTCGTTACGGTAAGGTTGAAGGAAACGGGAGAAACCGAGGCGAGGATTCCGCTTGTTGACGATGGTAAGAGGCATGAGGTGGAGGTAGAGATTTCACAAAAGTGACTCAGTTACTTTCATTTCCACCCTTCGGGTACTACTGATGTCGCCTGCGGCGACAATTAAGGTTGCGGGCGGTAAAGCGTGGTAGGAACGAAAGCCTCCGGCTTTCATCCGTTTTGACGCACGCAAGGCCGCAGGCCTTGGCCCAAAGGGCTCCGGCTTCGCCGGACGCGCATGTCGTCAAAGCCCGAAATAAGTCAAGGAAGGGGTGCGCCCCTTGACAATCCTATTGGGTTTGGCATAGTTAAGCCCTTGCCGCACCTTGCATTGTTTATCCGTTTGCGCTAAAGTATCCCCATGGAACAAAACGATAAAAAACTCGAAATTTCACAGCCGCTGCCCATGACACGCGCGGAGCTTGATGCGCGCGGGATCGGGAGGCTTGATTTTGTATTAATATCGGGTGATGCCTATATCGACCATCCGAGTTTTGGCCCCGCCATCATCGGGAGGACGCTTGAAAGCCGCGGCTATACGGTTGGCATTATTGCCCAGCCGGATTGGCACAGTGCCGAGGCATTTCGGCGTTTAGGGAAACCCCGCCTCGCGTTTTTGATTACTTCGGGCAATATGGACTCGATGGTGAACCACTATACATCGTCCAAGAAAAAGCGCAGCGACGATGCGTATACCCCGGGTGGCAAGGCGGGCGCGCGTCCCGATCGCGCGGCTACAGTATATGCCCATCGTGCACGGGAGGCATATAAAGGTGTTCCCATCATTTTAGGCGGCATTGAAGCAAGCCTTCGCCGCTTCGCGCATTACGATTATTGGGATGATAAGGTTCGCCGCAGCGTGCTCGTGGATGCCGTGGCGGATTTTTTGGTGTACGGCATGGGGGAGAGACCCATCGTGGAACTGGCCGATGCGCTTTCCTCAGGGCTTAAGCCGCGCGACATCACCTATGTAGCCGGTACCGCCTTTAAGACACAAAGCTTAGAGAAAATTTACGACCATACGCTTATCGAGAGTTTTGATGAGGTAAACTCCGATAAAAAAGCCTACGCGCATGCTTTTTTAACGCAGTACCAGGAGCAGGACCCTGTGCGTGGTAAGCGTCTCGTGCAGCCGCATGGCTCCTATTTTGTGGTGGTGAATCCGCCTGCCATGCCGCTTGAATCGCGCGAGCTCGACGATGTATATGCGCTCCCCTACACAAGAAAACCACACCCTAGCTATAAAGAGCATATCCCCGCATTAAACGAGGTAGAGTTTTCGCTTGCTTCCTGCCGCGGTTGCTTTGGCGCGTGCTCATTTTGCGCGCTCACATTCCATCAAGGGCGCATCGTGCGCTCAAGGTCCCATGCTTCGCTCGTGTCCGAAGCGAAGCTTCTAACAAAGCAGCCTGATTTTAAGGGCTACATCCACGACGTAGGGGGCCCCACGGCCAATTTCCGCCGCCCCGCATGTGAGCGGCAGCTAAAAGAAGGTGCGTGTAAAAACCGGCAATGCCTGGGCTATAATGCCTGCAAGCGTGTGGATGCGGATCATTCGGATTATGTGGCACTACTAAAGAAACTCCGTGACGTGGAGGGTGTAAAACGCGTGTTCGTGCGCTCGGGCGTCCGATACGATTATGCCATGCTCGATAAAAATGATGCTTTTTTGCGAGAACTCGTCACCTATCATGTGAGCGGGCAGCTCAAGGTAGCACCTGAGCATGTGGACGATAGGGTGCTTAAGCTCATGGGCAAGCCTTCCGCCGCACTCTACGAGCGGTTTTTACAAAAATACGAAGCCTTAAACCGTGCTGCAGGTAAAGAGCAGTTTATCGTACCCTACTTCATGAGTTCACACCCGGGGAGCGATTTAAACAGCGCCGTAGAGCTGGCTTTATTTTTAAAGCGCACCGGCCAGCGTCCCGAGCAGGTGCAGGATTTTTACCCGACCCCCGGTACACTTTCGACATGTATGTATTATACAGGTTTTGATCCGCGCACCATGGAGCAGGTATATGTGCCGCGCAGCTATGAGGAAAAAGCTATGCAGCGCGCACTTATGCAGTATTTCATGCCGCAGCACCGCGCAATGGCAAGAAAAGCGCTTATAAAAGCCGGCCGCGAGGACTTGATAGGCTTTCATAAGAACGCACTTGTACCGCCGGAGCGCGAGGAGAGGAGAGCCCCAAGCAAAGAAAAAGCTCCCGAAGTGCAAAGGGGACGGAGGACAAACGACAAAAACCGCGCGCGAAGGGAAAATAGCAGAAAACGATAGACAAATCTTCCGATGGATCAAGCGGATGAAAAACACCAAAAAGGCGGCTCCGGCCGTCTTTGCTTATTCTTTAAGTACAGCATGTCAATTTTTAGACACACCTAAAATGCAGGATTTCATTCATGATACGATATATTATCTTTTATTATGGCGGTTCCTCTTTCTTTTTAGGGGGGAATATGTTAAACTCATAAAGGCCGATTGTGGGATTTTTGTCAAAGCGAGAGCCACATTCGGGTTTATAGCGATGGAGAACACAAATGCATGCCAAGTGGCGGAATGCGGTATCCATACCGCACGTAAAACCGCCGTGATGATGCATTTATGTTTGGAATCGGCAGCATATCGCAAGGAGGGTTTCAATTCAGCATGGCCGGTGAAAAAAACGCCCGTAAGGAACAATATGAAAAGCTTGACGTGATTATTGAAAAATGGAAAGGCGAACAGGGCGGGCTTCTTCCCATTATGCAACACGCGCAGGAGTACTTAGGCTGTCTCGATGTCGAAGTGCAGGAGTATATATCTAAAAAAACGGACGTATCCGTCAGCACAATCTACGGTATTGCCACTTTTTATTCGTTGTTCACTCTTCAACCCAAAGGTAAATATAAGATCGGCCTTTGCATGGGTACCGCCTGTTATGTGCGCGGCTCACAGGCTGTGATTGACGAGCTGTCAAAAGAGCTCAAGGTAGATGTCGGGCAAACCACGCCTGATGGATTATTCACGCTCGACGCTACGCGTTGCATCGGCTGCTGTGGTTTGGCGCCCGCTATGATGATTAACGACGAGGTTTTCGGCAGGCTCGTGGCTTCCGATGTCCACGGCATCCTCGACCATTTCCGCGCCAAGGAAGCGTAAGAACGTAATTTATGATTATGAAAGAGATCGCGCTCCATCTGCTCGACATCGTGCAAAATTCGCTGTCGGCAGGCGCCGGTCTCATCACGGTTTCCGTATGGATTGACGATAAAAACAACCTCTTATCCGTGAGCGTTGCCGACAACGGCAAAGGCATGGATGAGGAAACGCAAAAGAGCGTGATCAGCCCTTTTTACACTTCGCGGAGCACGCGAAAAGTAGGCCTTGGTATCCCCTTTTTCAAGGAGGGAGCGGAAGGCTGCGGCGGG
>JAEZLG010000128.1 GCA_023435855.1 Bacillota bacterium
TTGTCACGCGCACCATATGGGTTACGTGCCGCAGAAAAAAGACATACACGGTGCGGGCTTCCCCATCACCGTGCAGGAAGCGCTCGTTTCCTACGGCAAGCTATTAAAGTTGAAGGGTAAGCATGCCGCACTTGAAAGCCTTGCGCAAGTCGGGATGGAACCGTATGCCACAGAGCTTATCGGCAATCTTTCGGGCGGGCAATACCAAAAAGTGCTCATCGCCCGCGCGCTCATGGGCGAGCCTGATTTATTGATTCTCGATGAACCCTCCACGGGCATCGATATAGACAGCCAGCGCGATATCTATGCGTTTTTAAAAAAGCTCAACACGCAGCGAAAAATAACCGTTGTTTCCGTAGAGCATAATCTCGACGCTGCGATACGAAACTCCACTTCCATCTTCCACCTGTCACTCGGCAGGGGTCACCTTTGCTCGCCCGAGCAATACGCGCAAGAATACCTATGGTGCAAGGAGGATGGAACATGCTGAATTACGTTTTTATGCAAAACGCATTGTTTGTTTCTTTGTGTATCTCCGTGCTCTGTCCTTGCATCGGCATTTTTTTGGTGCTCCGCCGGCACTCCATGATCGGCGATACGCTCGCACATGCCTCGCTTGCAGGCGTTACATTAGGACTTTCGTTTAACATAAACCCGGTGCTCGGTGCATTCGTGTTTACTTCCCTAAGCGGTGCGCTCATCGAGTTTTTACGGAACTCCTTTAAAAAATACGCCGATCTCATACTAACCATCGTACTTTCCCTAAGCGTAGGTGTCGCCATCACCATGATAAGCTCCGGCAGTGTAGGTGCAAATGCGGATTCGTTTTTGTTCGGCAGCATTTTGACCGTAACGAAGTTTGACATGCAGCTTATTTTAGGGTTGAGCATACTCTCCGTCATAACGCTCGTATTTTTTTATCACGAGCTTATCTACATAGCCTACGATGAAGATGCGGCACGCGTTGCAGGCGTTAAAGTAAAGCTTCTCAATTACGTATTTTACGTGCTCGTGGCGGCAGCCGTTTCTGCCTCCATCCGCATCGTTGGTGTGCTCGTATTAAGCTCCATGATTGCACTTCCCGTTGCAACGGCATTGCAGCTTGAGAAAGGCTTCAAAAAGACGCTTTTTTATTCCATCCTGTTTAGCGTGCTCGACATTATGCTGGGTCTTTTTCTTTCGTATTATTTAAACGTCGCACCGGGCGGCTTCACGGCACTTGTATCTGTTATAGTGCTCATTGCGGTACTGATAGGTAAAAAACTCCTATCCGTATGTGCGGCAAAACGTTCGCAAAGGGAACGGGTGTGAAACTATGACAAAGGAAAATACTGCATGGCCTAAAGGGCTAAAAAAAACCAAGGCACGCGAGCAGGTACTCGCACTACTTGAAAAAGAGAAGTATCCAGTTAGTGCGCTTGAAATAAGTGCTAAGCTCGAGGGCAGCGAAAACCCCGTTTGGCTTTCCACGGTTTACCGCGTACTCGAGCAGTTCGTAAAAAGCGGCATTATCACGAAACTCAGCGTCATGAACAGCGATACCGCAGTGTATGAGCTTAACCGCTTTCACCACAAGCACTACGCCGTCTGCATGTCCTGCCGTAAAATTACCCCCAAGGAAAACTGCCCCATGGAGGCATTCATCCCACGCGTAAAGGACGACGGTTTCCAGGTTGTCGGTCACAATGTGGAGGTATACGGATACTGTAAAGACTGTGCCTGCGAGAAGAAGACGGAGGAGTGAATTACATCACTTTGTAGAGAGCACAACTTATTGCACATGCAAAAATTACATGTCATAATGAATAGAATTCTACAAATAAGCCGGTAAAGGGAGAAGCTTTTATGACGGACACGAAGACAACTTCCCTCCCGCGCGTGCGCATGGACGAAAAGCTTGGATTCCTCGCATTTTCTTCCGCGAGTAACGTCGTGTACCAATTTAAGAGCCTGTATTATCTGTTTTTCCTCACCAACGTCATGAAGGTGGACGTGCTCCTTGCGGGTGCCATTCTTACCATCGGCACCATTTGGGATGCGATTAACGACCCTATCATCGGCTTCTGGGCAGTGAACCATCGGTTCAAAAACGGCGAAAGCTGCCGCCCGTTAGCGCTTTGGTTTGCGGTTCCTTGGGCTGTTACGGTAGTGCTTTTGTTCACCGATTTCGGCTTTAAAGGCAATATGCAGCTTATCTTTGCACTTCTTATCTACCTCGTGTTCGAGCTTTTTAATACCTATGTGAACATTCCCTACAACAGCATGGGAAGCCTTGCGACCAACCTTGACGCCGACCGGCGCTCCATCAACGTGTTTCGAAACCTCGGCGGCTGTTTGGGCTCAGGCATAGGCGCAGTTGCCTGTTTACCGCTCTTAAAGCTTTTCGGCGGACTCGATGCAACCGGTAATTTGGTACAAGGCGGTGGCGGTTCGCGCGGTTTTCTTTATACCGCAATCGTGATGGGTGTGGTTTGCATACTTGGCTGCTTTGCTCACTATTTCACCACAAAAGAACGCGTGAAGCCTATTGCCGATAAATTGGAGCACCTTTCACCCAAGGCAGTTACGAAAATGCTTCTCTCCAACCGTTCCTGGGTACTGAATACACTTTATATCATCTGTTACAACATCATAAACCTGCTTCTTATGACCTGCATCACCTACTATGCCACCTATGTGATGAAGAGCACCGGCGCTGCTACCGCCATACAGGCTGTGTACCTTGTTGCCTCCGTAGGTGCATCCTTCCTGGTTTCCCCCATCGACAAGCTGCTTGGCAGAAAGAAAACGATGCTCCTCGCAGCGCTTATCTTTATCGTCGGCAAGCTTTGGTTCGTGTTCGATCCGTTCTCCGTAGGGGCTGTTTACATGAACGCCGCCACGGTGGGTATCGCGGTAGCCATTACCTTTGTCATGTTCAACACCAACCGCAACAACATTGTGGACATCATCGAGTGGAAAAACGGACATCGCCTCGACAGCATGGTCTCGACCGCCGATAATCTCGCGAGCAAGCTCGCCGTTGCGGGTGCAACACAGCTCATCACCGTTTCCATGTTCCTTTCGGGGTTTAACGTTGATGTAAAAGAGCAAAGCACTGCAACCATCAACACCATCAACGCCATGATCGGTTGGGTGCCTATGATCGTAGCCGCGCTGATGTATGAGGTATTGCTGTTTCTCAATGTGGAGAAGGATACAAAAGAGATGCTCGGGGAAAAGGCGGCGAAGGCGGCGGGATAAGAACTTCAAGTTCGGACCGCCCATAGGGCGGTCCCTACATATGCCACGTCACCTTTGTCTCCTGTAGGGCGGGATAATTTCATGCTGCCGCAGCTTGCTCCCATCTGTCATTTCGAACGGAGTGGAGCGCAGTGAGAAATCTCCTACATGGAGCCGCAAAAATGGCGGGAAACACAAAGCGTGTGCCGATTCTGCATCTATAGTCCCGGGGGATTTCTCGCTTTGCTCGAAATGACAGAAAATACGAAAGGTACTGGGGGTTAACGATGTAGCGAGAATCGTGTCCTTCTGAATGAAGCGAAGCGGAATGAAGAATCCCCTGCTTGAAACCGCATAAGCGACGGGAGTATGTAATGGGAGCACCTATCTTGAGTCGATAGCCTCGGGAGATTCTTCACCTACAGCTCAGAATGACATGAAACTCAAAGGTACACCTTCGGCTCAGAATTGCAGTGAAATCCCAAGATTTCCCATCTCGCAACTCCCCTTCAAGAAACGCTTTCCACTAGCAGCAAATACCCATCAAATCCGCTTTCAAAAAGCTCCTTTGTAATCTCGGATTTATCAGTCAAATATACATAACGATAAACTTCTGTTTCGTATGTACGTATAAGAGAATACGTTTTTTCCGTTATCTCCCTCGCACCGAATTTGTCGCGCGTGGTATCGACGGTTAAGTGGAATATGCTGCCGTCGAACACGACGTCTGCGATGATGGCGTCGCCCTCTATGGTGTATTGTGTTATGCGTATGGCAGCGCTTTCTTTTGCATCCACAGCCTCGTAAAATTCCGTCAGCTTGGAGGCATTGCTCACATTGCCATGCACGTCAACATAATCGCCGTTTTTAGCGTCATCCTCCGGCAGATACGGATCGGGCAGATCTAAAAGCTCTAACATAAATGTGGGTGTATTCAAGACTTCAGGAGTTTGCGCTATCATCAAGGCAGGCGTTATTGTCGGCAGCACGGCAGTATCGCCGGGTATCTCCGTGCTCGCGCAGCCTGCGGTTATAAAAAGGAGCATACAAAGCGCAAAGAACAGGCTTTTTTTCATCGTATTTCCTCCCGATTAACTTCCTATAAACGCAAACGTTTGCATATTCTAAAAGGTTGCAACCGTCTGCTGCATAGCTTTGCATTTTTGCATAGATGTGGTATGATGAGCCGACAAAAAAGATAAGGATACATCCAACATGATAAGCACCCAGGGAGTTTCCCTTCAATTCGGCGGAAGGCCGCTGTTTCAAAACGTAGATATACAGTTTACACCCGGTAACTGTTATGGCCTCATCGGCGCAAACGGTACGGGCAAATCCACATTCCTGCGCATTTTATCGGGCGAGCTTGAGCCAAGCAGCGGCATGGTGAATGTGACCCCCAACGAGCGCATTGCGGTATTAAGGCAGGATCATTTCGCATTTGACGAATTTACCGCGCTTGAAACCGTAATTATGGGCCACCAGCGCCTGTATGAGATCATCCGTTTGAAGGACGAACTCTACAACAAGCCTGATTTCGACGATGCGGACGGCATACGCCTTGCGGAGCTTGAGGGCGAGTTTTCCGAGCTCGACGGCTGGAATGCCGAGTCGGACGCGGAAACCATGCTAAACGGCCTTGGTATAACCGGCGATTACCATCAAATGAAAATGTCGGAGCTTGACGGACCGCGCAAGGTTAAAGTGCTTCTAGCACAGGCGCTATTCAAAAAGCCGGACATTTTGCTTCTCGACGAGCCTACAAACAACCTCGATCTGTATGCGGTAAAATGGCTTGAGGAGTTCCTTTTAGATTTTGATAATACCGTCATTGTAGTTTCACATGATAGGCATTTTCTCAACAAGGTATGCACGCACATCGTGGATATCGACTTTAGTAAAATTCAGATGTACGTGGGCAACTACGATTTCTGGTATGAATACACGCAGCTTGCCGCGCGGCAGGATCGCGACAAACGAATGCAAAACGAGCAGAAGATTAAGGAATTGCAGGAGTTTATTCAACGATTCAGCGCCAACGCGGCGAAGTCCAAGCAAGCAACATCGCGCAAAAAGCTGCTCGACAATTTGCAGATGGACAATTATGCACCTTCCTCGCGCCGTTATCCCTTCATCAGCTTCAAGCCCGACCGCGAGGTTGGAAATGACATCGTTGCCGTAAACGGTATTACAAAGACCGTGGGCGACCGCAAAGTGCTCGACAACGTGAGCTTTACGGTATATCCCGGCGATAAGATCGCCTTTATCGGTGAGGACGAAGTTGCTCGCACGACGCTTTTTGAAATACTCATGGGAGAAACGGAAGCCGACGCCGGAAGTATAAAATGGGGTGTCACCACCACGCAGGCACATATGCCTTCCGATAATTCCCGTTATTTTGATAACGTGGAATTAAACCTTGTGGACTGGCTTCGCCAATACTCGCGCGACCAGTACGAAACAACCATCAGAGGCTGGCTTGGCAAATTGTTGTTCTCGGGTGAAGAAGCATTAAAAGAAGCTAAGGTGCTTTCGGGCGGCGAAAAGCAGCGCTGCATGCTGGCAAAACTCATGCTTTCGGGCGCAAATGTGCTTATTTTAAACGACCCAACAAACCATCTCGACCTCGAAGCCATAACGGCACTTAACGAAGGTATGACGGCGTTTACGGGCGTGATGCTTTTTGCCTCACATGACCATCAGGTAATCCAAACCGGCGCCAACCGCATCATTGAGCTTTTGCCCAATACAATTATCGACCGGCGCGAGACATTCGACGAGTACCTCGATGACCCGGAGGTCGCAAGGCTCAGAGCTAATG
>JAEZLG010000240.1 GCA_023435855.1 Bacillota bacterium
GAGCCTGATACGGTAGAAACATTAAGGTTATAGTCCTTGCCCGAAAGCGGTATGGAAACATGGATGCCTCCGTTGACGGCGCTTGCGTTGACCTTGCCGCGCAATGTACCCGATATGTCGATGCCTCCGTTAACCGTATCGCACTTGCATTGCTGGGTTGTCGAAACATCCGAAGCTCCAAGCCCCCCGTTTACGCTGCTCAAATGTATGAGTTCACCTTTAACGCCGCTCACGTTTATGCCGCCGTTCACGTTTTCTGCCTTGAGCTCGCGCACGCGAAACGCAGGAACCTTAAGCGCACCGTTTACCATATTAAAAGCGAAGCGATTGTACTGCACATCCGGCAGCGTAATCGTAACGGCAGCCTTTTTCATGTAGCCAAACCACCGTATGCCGAAAAACGACTGCGAAAACCTTTTTTCCTTGACGTAAAGCGTGTTGTCGCGCACCTCTACATCCGGAGACGGATAATTATCGGGGAAGTCGAGTGTAATAGCGTAGGCCGTGCCCATATAGAGCGTGACGTCCGCATTCGTAAGGTTGAGGTTAATGCTTGAAAACGGCAGCAGATGATCTGCATTTGCACCTTGCTGCGGCTCTGTTTTCGTGCTTTGGGCGACAGTGGTGCGGCTTTCGCGGAGAATCTTAGCCGCAAGCGCTTCGGGTGAGCCAAGCTCCGCGATAGCAGCTGCTTCGTTTTCTTCGCCCGCGTCCCAAAGATATTCCTCATAGTAGCGCAGTGCAGCCTGCCGCTCCTCATATGAGAGCGTCGCAAGTGCCGCTTCCAAGCGGTTTAAATATTCCTTCTTGCCCATTACCGTACTCCTCCGAACATGCTTTGCCTGGTAAGCTCATACTCCATACCGGGATCCAAAGTTCTGAAAAAATCGATAGTACGCGTTTCCGTACGCGGACCTAAATTCTCTTTACGCATCGCTTCCACCTCCCATAAGCAGTCGTTCCACTTTTTTCTTATAGTCCTTCCATTCCGTACGATAGTTCTCAAGTGCCGCACGGCCTTCATCCGTAATGGCATAATAGCGGCGGAGCCTGCCTGAAATAGGCTGGTCGTAAGTCGTTAACAGTGCATCTTTTTGCAGCCGCCGCAATACCGGATACAATGTGGACTCCGAAATATCCACCACTTCCTTCACGCTTTGCGTGAGCTCATAACCATATGTATCCTCGCGATCCAGCACCGAAAGAACGCAGGCGTCCAAAAGCGCCGAACCAAGTTGAAAAAGCATTCCCTCACCTCCCATGACAACGGTTGCGCGGCGGTCAGCTGTGTTTTCCTTTGGACCTCGCACAGCATTGTCCTTTGCGCATCATTGCCTTGCATGTAATACTATATTTCATATAATATTACTTGTCAACATATTTTATGCTTTTTTGTTGAGATTTTTTTTGCGGCGCGCTTATGGTACAATGGTAGCAGCAATTTTTAAGGAAACATGTATGAGTAAGACGAAGATCATCTCCATTGAGGGCATTGACGGGAGCGGCAAAGGCTCCCAGTATGCACTTTTGTTTGAAGCGCTCACCGAGCGCGGCTATCATGTTGCCCGGCGGGATTATCCTTGTTATGATAGTTTTTTCGGCGCGCAGGTGGGTAAGCTTTTAAGCGGCGAAGGCGGCGTGCGTGCGGACACGGTGGACGGAAAAAGCATGGCGCTTTGGTTTGCTCTGGACCGTTGGGAGAGCTTTCGCGATTTTAACGACGGCGAGGCAGATATACTCCTTTTAAATCGTTTTGTTCTATCAAACGCCGTGTACCAAAGCATACGCGACATCGACTTAGGCAAACCCGATATTGTGGACTGGGTATTCGAGCTTGAATACAATCATTTCGGCCTCCCCCGCCCCGACGCGACGCTTTTGTTTGATATAAGCTCAGAGCAGGCAGAAGAAAACGTCAAAAAGAAAGGTTTTCGAGGTTATGTTGGCGATAAGGCGGACGTTTACGAGGAATCGACCGGTATTCAGGAGCGCGCGCGTATAAAATACCTTGAATGTGCGGAGCGCTTTCCGGAAATTGCCGTAGTCCGCTGCATGAAGGACGGGAAATTTCTAAGTCCGCAGGAGATTTCCGAACGGGCAATGCAGGAATTGGAGCGGCGAAAGATACTATAACAGCAAAACGCCTTTGCAGTCAAAGTCGCAAGGGCGTTTTTTTGTGTGCAAAAAACCATGCATAGGCAGGAATTCAAAGAGCGTAAAGCTATGAGAAACGATAGGCGTTAAGGGACCAGGAGGGATTCCAAGGCCCCTTAACAATCCTCTATCCTCCTCATAACGGCCTCTGCGTGTTACATTTGGGTAGCCGGGTACTACATAGGTACCCTCGTTCCGTGCAGGGTGGGGATGCCCTCATCCCGCCGTATTAAGTTCTGTCATTTTGAGCAAAGCGAAGAATCCCAAACGATAGGCGTTAAAGGGCCAGGGGGAATTCCGATTTTCCCCCTTAGGCCCCTTAACAATCCCCTATCCCCCTTGAAACGGCCACTGCGTGGTGCTTTTGGAACACAGGGGTACTGTGTAGAGCCCGATTCCATATCAGTTCGTGTAGCTTTTTAATAGTGGTGTTGGAAAAATGGATTGAAGCACTATAGGTACATAGAAAACCCCGGCAATGCCGGGGGGTTGCATATCAAATTCCGGATTTATTTCGCCCGTACCTTTTTAAGCTTCGCAAAGCGTGGTACACCGTGCTCATACTTAGGCTTTGCTTCGCCTTCGATAAGCGGCAGCACATAGTCGATAAATTCCTTCGTCACACCGTTGCCCGCTTCGTTAATCATGCTGTCGGGCACCTTCTTTTCTGTGTTGGCGACATCCGCAAGGTCAATAAGCTTTATGTTGCATACGTAGTTGCCGTTTGCATCTAAACTTCGCTCAAAGCCCACCATCTTGTCGGTAACGCCTGAAACAGCGGCTTCGACGGCCGTTTTGCCTGCAAGGAAGGATTCGTTGACATCGGTTAAGGACGCGCTGTGCGCTGCGCAACGCTGCATGAGCGAAAACTCGATGGGGCGCACCTTCACGTTCATGCGCTCCTTAACCTTATCGGCTAAAAACGTCGCGAGGCCGCCAAGCTGCTTGTGTCCGAAGGCATCCACCGCAGAATTTGCCTGCGCAGCTTCCACGATAAGCGTTCCGTTTTCGTCGTGGGTTCCCTCGGAAACGGCTACAAGGCAGTTGCCCTGCTTGTTGTAAACGGCTTCCACGTCGCTTAAGAATTTCTCAACATCGAACACGCGCTCAGGCAGATAGATGAGGTCCGGGCCCATTCCGAAATGTGTGGCGACGCCTGATGCGCCGGTGAGCCAGCCGGCGTGGCGGCCCATGCACTCGAGCACGCAGACCATACCCCTATCGTACACGCGCGCATCCAAGTAAAGCTCCATGCAGGTGGTGGCGATATATTTGGCCGCAGACGCAAAGCCCGGGCAGTGATCGGTGCCGAACAGGTCGTTGTCAATGGTTTTGGGAACGCCCATAATGCGGCATTCGTAGCCTGACTTCTGCATGTACTTGGAAATTTTGTTGCAGGTATCCAT
>JAEZLG010000166.1 GCA_023435855.1 Bacillota bacterium
GCAGAGACCGATGCCGCACGCGATGAATATGCCCGGGCAGCGAAGGAAAAAATTGAGGCCGCATATGCCGAGCTACAAGCGGGAACGCCGTTTGCCGATGTACTTCTAAAGTATACCGAAAACACAAAGTTCTCCGAGATCGAGACATTCCGCCAGAAGGGCGCGCTTATGTATTCCGAGGGCAGCGAATGGTCCAACGCTGTGATTGAAACATTCAATAGCTTATCCGTGGGCAGCTTCTCCGCGGTGTTTGAGGATGACGAGGGCTTCCACATACTCTATTATGTAAGCGACGAAATACCGGGTGAACGCCCCCTCTCCGACGTGACGGAGCATATTCGTCCCGCTGCAACCGAGCAAAAAAAGAGCGAGGAATGGGACGCGATCCTCACCGCATGGAAGGCTGATTCGAGCGTTGTGATCGACCAGGATCTCGTGAATTCGGTGAAAGCCGCAGGCTAAACTAAGTAAAGTATACATAACATAAAGGCGGCTTTGATATGCAAAGCCGCCTTCATGCTTTCTTTTATGACAAAGGCATAGTAAAATAAGGAAAAGCATGAAACCGAAACGGAGGATGTCGGATATATGAGGCTCGATAAATACCTCAAGGTGTCGCGCATTATCAAGCGCCGCACCGTGGCCAACGAGGTCAGCTCGCTCGGACGTGTCAAAGTAAACGGCAAGGAAGCCAAGCCGAGTACCGATGTAAAAGAAGGGGATGTGCTCGATATTTTGATGGGCGGCAAGCATCTTAACGTAAAGGTTTTAAGTGTACGCGAGACCGCTTCCAAGGCGGACGCCTCTGATATGTATGAATTCCTCGGGGAGGGTTGACGGTTGAACATTGCATGTGTTCTTCTTGCGGCGGGGAGCTCCGAGCGCATGGGCGAAAACAAGCTTGCGCTCACATTTAGCGGCCAAACGCCGCTTATGCTGAGTGCGGATGCTTTCTTTCGCGCTGAGAAAGAACTTTATAAAATGGCGATTACAGTAGGAGATGCTACCCGTACACAGGGGGAGCACCTAAGAGCGCGCTACGGTGAGCGCGTGGTGCTTGTGGAGGGCGGTTCTAGTCGCGCGCAATCGGTTTATAACGCGCTGCAAGCGCTCGAAGGCGCTGAAGTTGTAGCTATACACGACGCGGCGCGATGCCTTGTAACGCCCACGGTCATTCAAGAAAGCATCAAAAGCGCTGTTCGCTGCGGCAGCGGTGTGGCGGGTATTGAGGCGCGGGATACAGTACGCCTTGGCAACGGCATACTTGACCGAAGCCGCATAATTTTAGCGCAAACGCCGCAGAGCTTTCGTTATGATCGCATACTTCAAGCGTACCAAAGGGCGTTTGAGGAGGGCTATGAAGCAACGGATGACCTTGCACTGTACGAAAGAATGGGGTATACAGGCGTGTTTACGAGCGGGAGCATCTTAAATCAAAAGCTTACTTATCCATCGGACATGCCCATGTTCGAGGCGGTGCTCAGTACTTCTCAGCGCGTAGGATTCGGTGAGGATACGCACAGGCTTCTACAAGGCCGCGCACTTATACTTGGCGGTGTTGAGATACCCTATAAGCTTGGCCTTTACGGGCATTCGGACGCGGATGCACTGACGCATGCCATTATAGATGCACTTCTTGGCGCTGCGGCGCTCGGCGATATTGGTCGCCATTTTCCGGACTCGGACGAAGGCTACAAGGATATTTCCTCCTTGGTTCTATTGGAGCACACGGGCGCACTCCTTGAACGCGCAGGCTACCGCGTTGTAAACATCGATGCGACGGTTGTTGCGCAGGAACCAAAGCTTGCACCTTACATAAGCGAAATGCGCGCAAAGCTTGCCCGTGCGCTCCAAATCGACGCAGCACTTGTGAGCGTTAAAGCCACGACACCCGAGCATCTCGGGCCGGAGGGAAGGCTTGAAGGTATCACGGCAAGGTGCATCTGCTCTATAAAATCAGTGCCATAAGCAACTAAGAGGAGCTTCCTTAGGAAGCTCCTCTTTAAGTCCATTTAACTTAAGTATCTCTTCTTATGCTGTCCGAGCATGTTTTCCTTCTGCGGGATAGTGCAAGACCTCCAAAACCGCTTACAATCGCCATGTAATAGCCCAAATCATACCAAAACCCTTTGTTATAGACTTCATAAATACCAATGTCCTTGTTGAAAATAGAGACTATGAGTGAGATCGGCGCGATCCACCCATGCCAAATTCCGGCAAAGAACCCTGCAGGCTTAGTTTCCGAGTTAGCTCCATCCCCCGGGATGCAGCTTGTGAAAGTTAACATCAATAAAAGGATAATGGCACAGATTACAATCAACTTTCTAATTTTCATATATTCACCCTGTTTCTATTTATTTCCATCATTATAACACGAAGTGAGCCGCTGTATAATTTATTTTCCGGATTGGCTTTGCCATGCCGCCGTATGACCGGCAAATGTTCCCCATATACATGAGATAGTCGCTGCACAAATCGCGGCGGATGGGGGGCAGTAGACCGGTTTGCTTAATAAACGTTCATTTTTTTATCAGGCATCGATACTCGCTGCATCCAATATGGTGCTGCTGCTTTTAGGTTTTGCCTACCGCGTGCTGCTGGGCAGATTTGCAGGGCCTGAAGGCATGGGCGTATACATGCTGGTAATACAGGTGTATGCAATAGTGATGAGTGTATGCGTGTCCGGTATTTGCGTTGCCGTTACGCATGTGACGGCAAGCCTGTATGCCCATGGGGATTTTAAGGGCATTCGAAAGCTTATCCGGTATGCGGTGTTTTGTTTTATGGGACTTTTAGGTGTTCTTTCGCTGCCTATACTACTTCTTCGCAACGAAATAGCCACCGTGATATTGGGTGACTCGCGCACTGCGAACGCGCTATGGATGATACTCATTTTAATATTGCTCACCGGTATTGAGAATATTTTCAAAGCGATGTTTCATGGCACGCGGCAAGTCAGGTATACCGCAGTATCCGAGGTGGGGGAGCAGCTACTACGCATTGCACTCGCATGGATGCTGCTCACGCGCTTTCTCAATGGCGATCATGGGTACACGGTATTTTTGATTTTAATTGGTATGGCGCTTAGTGAAGTGTTTAGTGTGCTGTTCTTGGGCATTTCGTTAGGTAAAAATATTTTAAACAGAAAGAAAACCGTTGCTGCCTCCATGCGTGACATAAGGCAACGGTTTTTAAAAATTGCCGTACC
Source organism: Bacillota bacterium (assembly GCA_023435855.1). Classification (GTDB taxonomy): domain Bacteria; phylum Bacillota; class Clostridia; order Christensenellales; family CAG-138; genus UBA7707. Next base: position 3,209 of record JAEZLG010000166.1, read on the forward strand.
CTCTGCTTTCACCTCCATACTGGCAAATGTGTTTTCTTCCGTATCGGTTATTATATTCCCCTTGCGGCTTGCATTGGCAGGGTATACGAGGGTGGAAGCCGTCAGTGCGCTCGGCCTTATGTCGGGTATGATAATGCCCATTATGATGCTCCCTAATGCATTTGTAGGTGCGCTATGTACAATGCTTATGCCAAGCATATCGGGCAGTATCGCACGCGGGGATTCACTCGATCTTGCGCGCAAAGTCGATAAAGGTATTGAAGCCGCGGGTTTAATGGGGATACCCTCCACAGCAATGCTGCTGCCCTTTATACCGCTCCTGTGCAGGCTGCTTTTCGGACAGACTGTTCCGCCGACTTTGGCTGCAGCGCTGTTTCTACAGACCGTTTCCATGTATTATCTAATACTCACGGTCAGTATATTAAACGGCCTCGGAATGCAAAAGAAAGTACTTTTGCTTGCTGCAATCGGGGAAAGTATACAGATCATTTTGGTATGGGTGTTAACGGCCATACCGGCGCTGCATATATACGGCTTTATATTGGGTATGTTATGCGGAGATGTTGTGCGCATAATTTTTGGGTTTATCTATATCCACAAGGCGACACATACCCGCCCGCATTTTTTTCATGCGGGAATCATTCCCCTGGCCTGCGCGGTGATACTTTACGCCTGCGCGCAGCTGTTTTTCCTGGGTGCGTTGGAGCGGGAGGTTGCTGCACTGCCTGCACTGATTGTAAGCCTGCTATTGTGTGTCTGCGTGTATATCGTTCTGCTGCGTCTTTTAGGTGTACGCCTATGGCAGTATATGCAGCGTGTGGTGCTGCATAATGATCCGGCGCAGGCGGAGCTAACGGTGCTGGAGGAAAGCCCCGGACATTCGACACGGGCTTAAGGATACCAATAAATCCCGTGGGAGCCAATTCCCCTCCTCGGAGGGGTGCCTTAAGGGCGAGGTGGTATTACCCAACAGTAAATAAGCACCCAAAGTGGGTGCTTATTTTGCTTTAACTTTTCGTTTTACGTTCCCAAATACGCTGCTTTTACCAAGTTGTCGTTTAGCAGCTCCTCACCGGATCCGCTCATGGTGATTCTTCCTGTTTCCAACACATAGCCTGTGTGCGCGGTGGAGAGTGCCATATTCGCGTTTTGCTCGATGAGGAGTATGGTTACGCCGTGTTTGTTGATCTCTTTTATGATGTTAAATATGTTGCGGACAATCAGCGGCGCAAGGCCCAGCGAGGGTTCATCCATCATCATGAGCTTCGGTCGGCTCATGAGCGCGCGGCCGACTGCAAGCATTTGCTGCTCGCCGCCCGAAAGCGTGCCGCCTGCCTGCCAGGAACGCTCCTTAAGGCGGGGGAACAGTTCGTAGACCCAGTTTATGTCAGGCGAGATGTCGTCATGGCGCATATACGCACCAACACGCAGGTTTTCATAGACCGTCAGATTAGGGAATATGCGTCGGCCCTCCGGTACGAGCGTGATGCCGCGGCTCACGATTGTTGTTGTGTCCTTGCCGGCGATATTTCCGCCCTCAAACTCAATGATGCCGCTTTTCGGCTTCACAAGCCCCGCAATGGCGCGAAGTGTGGAGCTTTTACCCGCACCGTTGGCGCCTATAAGGGTGACGATGTCGCCCTTTGGTACATCGAAGCTGATGCTCTTGACAGCTTCGATACCGCCGTAGTTGACCTTAAGGTCTTTGATGCTTAAAATCGTTTCGCTCATTCGCTCACCCCCAAATACGCGTTGACCACGTTTGGATCCGCCTGTACGACGGTGGGCGTACCGTGGCTTATGAGCTTTCCGAAATCGATCACATAGATGCGATCGGAAAACTGCATAACTAGGTCCATGTGGTGCTCGATCATGAATACCGTAAGGCCGTATTTGTTTTTAATTTGGACGATAAACTCACCAAGCTCCTGCGTCTCCTGCGGGTTCATACCCGCAGCAGGTTCGTCGAGAAGCAAAAGCTTCGGATCAGTCGCAAGTGCGCGCGCGATTTCAAGCCTTCTTTGCAGCCCGTAAGGCAGGCTTACGGCAAGGTCGTTCGCATATTTTAAGAGGTTTTGCTCTTCCAATAAGACAATGGTCTCTTCGCGCATGCGCTTTTCTTCTTTATAGGTGAGGCGAAGCGTAGCGGAAAATACGTTCTGCTTTGCCCGCATATGCTTTGCGGTGAGCACGTTATCAAATACCGTCATGCTCTTCCAAAGTCTTATATTTTGGAAGGTGCGCGCTATACCGAGCTTGGTCACCTGGTCGGGTGTTGGATCTACCTTGTGCGCATGGACATATTGTTTTTCGTTTTCGCCCGCATATATCTTTTTCATCTTGCCGCGCGGGTGGTTAGAAGCAATCGTTTTGCCGTTGAAGCAGATCATGCCGTTCGTGGGTTCATAAATGCCCGTAATGCAGTTGAATGCCGTTGTTTTGCCTGCGCCGTTTGGGCCGATGAGCGCGACAATCTCACCATTGTTGACTTCGAGAGAAAGGTTGTTGACGGCTACGACACCGCCAAACTGCATGGTTACGTTTTCCAGACGAAGAACGTTTTCAGCCATCGATACCGCCTCCTTTCGATTCGCCCACAGTGGGTTTTGCGCGTTTGTTAAACCGCTTAATGAGACCTAAAAAGGAGATTTCTTTATCGCCCATGAGTCCTTTTGAGAAGAAGAGCACAATGACCATGATGATAACGGAGAACACAAACCGCCTAAAGCCCGATCGGAAAATGTCCGCGGACTCAATACCCAAGAACTTACCCATATCGAGCCCACGAAGCCACCATTCTGATGCCGCGATGTAGAGAAAGCTCGCAATACAACTGCCGGAGACGGAGCCTATGCCGCCTATAACAACGATGAGGAGTATCTCATAGGTCATAGCGCTTTTAAACTGCGCAGCCTGTACCGTATATTGGTACATAGCGAGGAGCGCACCTGAGATACCTGCAAAGAAGGAGCTTATGATGAAGCTCATTTGCTTATGCTTAAAAAGGTTAATGCCCATCGCCTCCGCCGCCACCTCGTCGTCGCGGATGGCCTTAAATGCGCGGCCAAAGGAGGAGTTGATGAGAAGTACGATGAGCGCTATACATATGCCCGCCGCGAGAAAAACATAGAGCGTAGGCGGGAATGGCGTATCCGTAAAAGGTATCTTTACATCGGTGAGGTCGAGATATTCGCGCATGACGTTCGCACCGTTTGTCACAGGACCGAGTGCGTCCCACTGGAAAATGGCGCGGATGATCTCAGCAAAGCCGATGGTCGCAATGGCAAGGTAGTCCGACTTTAGGCGTAGTACCGGAAGACCTATGAGCGCTGCAAATATCGCTGCCGCTAGACCCGCGAAAATAAGCCCGATTAAGATTCCCGTATCAAACTTGACCGCAGCTTCGTAATACTTATAAACCGATTCGGTTAGCTTTACCTCTGTGGGAATCGTAAGGATAGAATAGGTGTATGCGCCTATAAGCATAAAACCCGCCTGCCCTAGCGAGAAAAGGCCGGTAAAGCCGTTGAGCAGGTTCATGGATACCGCAACTAGCGAGTAGATTGCGCCTTTTTTGAGCACCGTGAAAATGATGTGGTTGGTGTCCATCGTCAGTTCAAGCACGGTTACCACGATATACATAAGTGCAATCGCGATAAACATGATGCAGAGTTCCGCTTTGCTTCTCTTTTTCATATAATCGCCTCCTTACGCCTTGTCTGTGGCTTTTTCGCCGAACAGACCGGTAGGTTTGACCACGAGTATGATAATGAGAAGTGCAAAGGTAAATGCATCGGAAAACGTCGTCCAGCCGCTGCCGCCAACACCGAATATTGAGCTGCCGCCTTTTAAGATGTTTTCTGCGATGCCTATGATAAACGCGCCTATCACAGCACCGGGGATGCTTCCTATGCCGCCAAATACCGCTGCAACAAAGCACTTCAAGCCCGGCATACTGCCCGAGATCGGCGTGACGGATGCGTAGTTTGTAAAGTACAGCATGGAACCGACCGCGGCAAGAAACGAGCCGATTACAAATGTTACCGATATGACCGTATTGATGCGAATGCCCATAAGGCGGCTTGTTTCATAGTCCTTGGAGACGGCGCGCATAGCCATGCCGACCTTAGTATACTTGATGAGAAGCGAGAGTAGGACTACGAGAACAATGGTCAGTATCGGTGTAATAAGCGTTACCATTTTGGTAGTAGAACCCCAGATGGTGACCGTTTCGCTTAGCCAGGGAATGGTGGGGTAGACCTTAGCAAGCCCGCCGGTGAAGTAAAGCGCTGCATTTTGCAGCAGGTATGAAACGCCGATGGCGCTGATCATGACGGACATGCGCGGTGCAGTGCGCAGCGGCTTATACGCTGCACGCTCAATCAAAAAGCCAAGAAGAACCGTCATAACGAGCACGAGAGGTATCGCGATTGTTATCGGAAGCGAGGATGAGAGATACACCATCATAAGGCCTGCACACATGAACACATCGCCGTGCGCAAAGTTGATTAAGCGGAGTATCCCGTATACCATTGTATAACCGATGGCAATTAGCGCATATTGACCGCCTACTGAAATTCCGGAGAGAATGTACGATAGATTCGCTTGCAAAAATTCGAGCATGGATTTGCCTCCTCAATGCCGCTTACAAGGAAATAAAGAATGCGGGAAAGAAAATCCGAATACACTTGCGGCGGGGGCCGGTGACCCCCGCCGCTTAAAAGGCGTTACTTAGTTGATTGTGACAGCGGGCAGTGCATCCCACTTGCCTGTTTCGTTGTTGGCGTGCTTAACATACGCGGTATTGCGTATTGCATCACCGTTGACCTGGTCAAGAGCGATGGGGCCGGACACGCCGTTATACTCGGTGGACCACAGAGCCTCCATGATTGCGGCAGGTTCTGTGCTCCCGGCCTTCTTCATCGCCTCAAGCGCAAAGAAGTATGCATCGTTACCCATTGCGGTAACAGCCGAAACAGTGTCATCTCCGCCGTTATTTGCTAAACGTGTAGCGTCGGCATTGACCCATTCTTTGAAACTCGCGTCAAATTCAGCATTTGCGCCTTCGGGATAGAAGGTAGTGACGGTTACGTCAACGCTCTTACCTTTGGCGGCCTGAAGAATAACGTTAGAGTCCCAGGTATCGCCGGCGAGGATGGGCATTCCAAGCGCCTGCGATTCTGCCTGGTCAATGATAAGCTGCGCGGCTTCGGTGGAAACCGGGGAGAAGAAAACTTGTGCACCGCCGTTCTTGGCGTTGTTGATGTAGCTGGTAAAGTCACTGTTGCCGTCGGGGAAGGTATCCTGTATGCAGGTGCCTCCGAGTGCTTCAAACGCCTTAACAAAGTAGTTCACAAGACCGCCCGAGTAGTCATCGCCGAGCTTGGAGAGGCAGTATGCCGTCTTTACGCCGAGCGTGCCATAGGCGTAGTTCGCAAGTACCGTGCCCTGGAAAGGATCGAGGAAGCATACGCGGAAATAGTGTTTGTTGCCCTCGGTAACCTGCGGGTTGGTGCAGGTAATGCCGATACAGGGTATACCGGCTGCTTCAAACGTAGGAGAAGCCGCAATGGATACGCCTGAGCCGTAGGAGCCGAGCACAACGGATACGCCCGCTGAAACCAGCGTGGACGCAGCGGAGGCCGCTTTGTCGTTGGAGCTTTCGTTATCCACCTTGACGAGCTGAACGTCATACGTTGTTCCGTTGATTTCAACGGTCGGGCTTATGGCGTTGGCGTACTCAACGCCGAGTGTTTCCTGCTTGCCACCGGCACCGTTATCGCCGGAAGCGGGTTCATAGACACCGATTTTTACAACTGGGTTGCCGGACGAGGGCTGCTCCGCAACATCACCGGGTGTAGCCGGAGATGCTTCGCATGCGGTGAAGGATACGACGAGGACGAGTGCCAGTAGGATAGCTGCAAACTTCTTCATGACCGTTTTCCTCCATTTTTAGTTGTTTGAAGTCGGGGCAGAAAAGCAGATGCGGTTCGGCATAAGGCCGAAGACTTATTAGAAATTATATACGCCATCTTCCTATGATGCAAGAGAGTTCTTCATCAGATATGTAACTAATTTCATCATGTATATATTTCACGAACAACTGTCTTAATACGTCGTGAAAAAGCAACAAAAAACTCCGAACCGAACGGTCCGGAGTTATTTTGTATAAGGGGGTTATTCGTTGATCGCGTCCTTAAGAGCCTTGCCTGCCTTGAAGGCGGGAGCCTTGCTGGCAGCAATCTCGATTTCCTTGCCGGTCATGGGGTTGTGGCCCTTATGAGCGGGACGCTCGCGGACTTCGAACACACCAAAGCCGACCAGTTGGACTTTGTCACCCTGCTTGAGGGCGTCGGTAATCGCACTCAGGGTTGCGGCGACGGCCTTTTCGGCATCCTTCTTGGAGAGAGCACTCTTCTCGGCTACGGCCGCGATCAGTTCGGTTTTGTTCATCAATCGTATCCTCCTAGCATTTTAGAAGCGAAATTCTTAAGGTAGGGGAATCAATATGCTTTTGTTTCCCATGCTTTAAGTTCGTTCATTATTTTACCAGTCTTTTTCCTTATATACAAGCACTTTTTCCATTATTTTCGCGTGTTTGCGGGAATTATTTTTTTATCGTATCCCAATAAGCGTCCATTTCGCTTAGTTTCATATTTTCAAGCTGCTTTCCATCCTCCAAAATTCGCGTCTCCATACGCGAAAAACGCCTGATAAATTTATCCACCGCTTCCGCGAGCGCTTCCTCGGGATCGATTTTTAAAAGTCTTGCCACATTCACCGCGGAGAATAACAAATCGCCCATTTCCTCGCGAAGTCGATCGGCACTTTCGTTATCTTCGATGGCTGCATGAAGCTCATCCGCTTCTTC
>JAEZLG010000184.1 GCA_023435855.1 Bacillota bacterium
TTCTACGTTAATAGAGACGACGGGGGAGCATTCGGTCAGCCCGTAAGCGGTAATAACATCTATACCGCAGCTGTAAAGGCCGCGAATTACTTCGGGGTCAGCCGCTGCACCGCCGCAAACAACCAAATCGAATTTGCCGCCGAGGTTATCCTTAAGCTGTTTAAACAGCACATTGCGAAGGTCGATGCCGAGCTTTAAAAATATGTTGGAAATTTTTATGACAATCTCGAGGTCCCTGGTGCGGCCCTCTCTTTTTGCTTCCGCCCAAATCGTTTTGTATACGGTTTCCAAGAACAAAGGCACAACAAGCGCCATGCCCGGCTTTACCATTTTCATCGTATCCGTAAGGCGCTTAAGACTGGAGCAGATGTATATGTTCATGCCTTCGAGTATGCCCGGCAATATGTGGCAATTTAATTCAATCGTATGGTGAAATGGCAATATAGATATTGATTCGGGCTCGCAAGGCGCAGCCCTGAATATGTTGTCGACATTGGCGCAGATGTTTTTATGGCTGAGCATGACGCCTTTGTTCGCACCCGTGGTGCCTGAGGTAAAAAGGATTGCCGCAACCTTTTCGCGGTCGATCTGCCTATCCAAATAGCGGCGGTCGCCGCGGCTAATTAACTCTTTGCCGTGTCTGATCATACCGGGCAGAGATTTGCTTTCGTCAACACCTGAAAGCGCTTCAAATGCAAAGCCATTCACGTGTTCGCTTTCAAGAAGTTTAGCAGCGCCGCGGTAAGTTTTGCTATAGATAAGTGCACTTGCATCGCCCTTAAGTGCGAGGTTAAACAGATTGTTGTCAGTAAGCTCCTTGTCTAAAGGTACGATCACACCTACGCCGCAAACAACCGCCATATAGGAAATAAACCAAAGATAGGAGTTTTCCCCCACCAGCGCAATGTGCGCGTCTTGATAGCCGTAATCGATCAGCGCTGTTCCCAACGCATGAACATCATCCAAAATGTTCTTACATGAATATTGGATTATTTGACCATTCTTGGTTTCCCTAAGAACTGTTTTTTCACCGTTTATATGAAGCGCTCTTTGCAGTAACTCCCTTAAATTCGGAAGTGGTCCCATTGCATAAACCGGGCGCCGTTTCACAAAGCACGCTCGACGATTTTTCATGTTTAGCTGCCCTCCGCTCCCGACAATGGGAGAAAATATTACCTTTTTGCTACCACATCATTGTATTGCGTAAGTATACGGCAGTCAAACGAATATAGCGTATAATTATACAAAATGATGTCGAAATATGACACTTTGCGAAAACTCATCCGACGGGTGATTCGTCGAGATTAAACCCAAAACGCCCGTGCGTTCCGGCAAAGAGCCAATAGAAGGATTACACGCAATTGCGATTTAAAATTGCCCTTGTAGTAGATAATCCAAATAACATTGTATTAGACAGCAAGCCGAGATATAATCCAAAGAAAAGATATTGGTAGCAACACAGGCACAACTAATCTTAATGTATTGGCAGAAACGCTGTTTAAAAAATGTTATTTATTTATACAAATATGAAAATATGTTTAAGTCAAAAAATGTATACATATACGTAATGGGCGAGGGATATATGATAACGGTCTATGTACTTAGAACTGACCGAGACTTATCACAAAACGAGTATTGCTATTTATCGGAAATGGTTTCATCCGATAAGCGTGAGCAACTCGGAAAGTTCTCTCGGTATGAGGATGCACAGCGGACGCTTTTGGGAGACGTGCTGCTTCGATGTGCACTAAAAGAAAGGTATGGAATGTTGAACAGCGAAATCGTTTTTAGGGCAAACGAATTCTCAAAGCCATATTTACAAAACTGCCCGGACATTCATTTCAATATTTCTCATTCTAAAAAGTATGTTGCATGCGCAGCGAGCCTATCGCCTGTCGGAATAGATGTTGAGGCAATCGGAAAAATGGACATGAGGATAGCAGATCGATTTTTTACCCAACAGGAGAAACAATACATAGTAGGGTATTCGAATGAAGAGCAGCAAAGAGCCTTTTATCATATTTGGACAAGAAAGGAAGCCTATATAAAACGCGAAGGAAAAGGGCTTCAAACACCGCTAAGCACTATTAACGTGCTTGAACCAATCAACAATATATATTTTCATTTGATATTTGAAAACTATGAAGCGATATGTAACGTCTGCTCATGTGAGTCCATATCGCCAACAATTTCATATCCTACCCTGGACAGTCTTTTTGTATAAATAGGGAGACGGTAATCCTATACAAGCCAAAGCCCCGGAAAATAATCCGGGGCTTTGCCATCCTAGGGGTATGGAATTGTCCTGGGGGGAGGACAGGGGTATTTACTATTGCACCTATTTTAAACGGTTCAATTGTATTCTTCGCGTTTACAGTGCCTTGCCTCTGATTTGCGCGAGTGAAGTACATGAGCGCTTAGTCAGGTAATCATCTATACCCTGTACGACTTCCTTCATAAGCATGGGGTTTACAAAACTACCGCAGCCTACCTGCACCGCATGCGCACCTGCAAGTATGTATTCAACAGCATCTTCAAAAGAGCTTACGCCGCCTGAGGCGATTACGGGTATGCTAAGTTCGGAACAGACGCGATAAACCAAATACATTGTTTGGGCTTTTATCGCGGGGCCGGACATGCCGCCGGAAATATTTCCGAGCACGGGCTTTTGCTTATTAATATCGATGGTCATGGCTCTATACGTATTGGCGACCACTACCGCATCGGCACCCGCATCCTGTGCGGCGCGTGCTGTTACACGAATATCCGTTACGCAGGGAGACAGTTTAACAAGAATAGGCAGATTCGACTTTTGCTTTGCATCGCTCACAATCCGGCTTAACAGATCAGGATCCGCAGAAAACTCAAGTCCGGTGCCGACATTGGGGCATGAAAGGTTCAGCTCCACTGCCGAAAAAACGGTATGCTCCTGCAGCATGGAAAGCGATTCGCTATACTCTTGGGCTTGGCTTGCTGCGATGCTTAAAATCACGGGCGCTTCGGCACATGCATACTTTTTTGCCTCTTCACGCAAAAAACGCTCCATCCCGAGCGAGGGAATGCCGACCGAATTGATGATGCCGCTCGGAAGCTCCACGATGCGCGGTACCGGATTGCCTGAACGCGCCTTACGATGCACGCTTTTAACCATCACCGCGCCAAGTTCACGCGAAGCACAGGTAAAAGGATCGTTATCGTCAAATTCATAAGTTCCGGAAGCCGGCATGATAGGGTTTCTCATGGCTAGTGAGCCAATGTGAACGGACAGATCATTTTTATACATGTTCGGCCACCAACCTTTTTATGGCGAAAACCGGGCCGTCTTTGCAGACATAGCCGTCATACTTCTCGCCGCTTTCTTTTTGCAGCTTGCAGGTGCAGCTTTTGCATGCACCCATGCCGCAGGCCATGTGCTCTTCTACTGACACATAGGCTTCAAATTTGTGCAAATCGGCAAGCGCATCCGTTTGACGCATCAGCCGCTTTGAACCGCACAGATAGGCAGCATCAAACTGCAGTGATTCAAGATCCTTTTTAAACAGGTCGGTAACAAGCTCGTTAGATTGTACCGTATAAGAAACGGGTATGTTGAGCGACTCATAAATCGCTTTATCGTAAAGATGATCAGGAGACGAAGAAGAAAGATATGCATGTACGAGGATGCCGCGTTCTACTGCACGTTCCGCAAGGAACCTTAAAGGTGCCATGCCTATGCCGCGTCCTATAAGTGCAATCCTTTTTGCATTTTCTTTAAGAGGGAAGCCTTTGCCAAGCGGCCCAAGCAGGTTTAGTTTCTCACCCTCCTTGAGATTTGCCATAATGCGCGTGCCTTTTCCTACGACCTTATACAGTATTTCAATTTCCGATTTTTCGCTGTTTGCACTGTTGATGCTGAAAGGACGCATCAAAAAGGGGTCGTGTCCGTCCCAGCATTTGAGCATTACAAACTGCCCGGGCGTTACCGTCGCAGCGATGTTTTCCGTATGCACACGCATACGGAAAACATCATCCGCAACTTTATGATTTTCGAGGACAAAGCCTTGTTGCAGCATTTTCTAAAAAATCCTTTATTAGAGTATGGGGAGCGTACGCTTTTTACACGCGGCCGGTAACAAGCCCTAACAGCGCCATACGCAGATACATGCCGTTATGTGCCTGACGGAAGTACGCTGCACCTTCGTAGCTGTCTACTTCCGTTGCAATCTCGTCTACACGCGGCAGGGGATGCATAATTGTGATACCTTTTTTCGCGACGGTGAGAAGCTCGCGATTGACGATATAGGAACCCTTGCATTTTTCATATTCCGCCTCGTCTTGGAAGCGTTCGCGCTGCACGCGTGTAACATATACAACGTCGCTTTGGGCAAGTGCTTCGCGAACGTCTGTGGTTTCCGTAATATCGGCTCCGCGGGATCTGAGATCCGCGGTGATTTCATCGGGCATGCGCAGTGCATCGGGTGATGCAAAAATCATTTTGTTGCCAAGCTGCTGCATGAAATAGCCTAAGGAGTGCACTGTGCGGCCGTACTTCAGATCACCTAAGAAGGTAACCGTCTGCCCGCCGATGTGGCCTTTTTCCTTACGGATTGTATAAATGTCAAGAAGCGCCTGTGTGGGGTGCTGGCCTGCGCCGTCGCCGCCGTTAATGACCGGATGCTCGGCAATTTCAGCTGCCGCCTGTGCGGAGCCTTTCTCGGGGTGGCGCATAACGATGGCATCTACATAACCATCTACGGTTCTGATGGTATCCTGCATAGTTTCGCCTTTAGCGGAAGAGGATGCCTTTGCATCGGCCATGCTGATAACCTTTGCGCCGGTGCGGTTGATGGCTGCTTCAAACGAAAGGCGTGTACGCGTGCTGGGTTCAAAGAACAGCGTCGCAACGACCATACCTTCTAAATCGCGAATGACTTCACCTTCATGAACGCGCTTTTCATACTGTGCGGCTGTGTTCATGATGAGGTTAAGTTCCTGGTTTGTAAACTGGTAGCCGCTCAATATGTCGCGGCCTTTGAAACTGAGTTCTGGCATGGGAATAATCCTCCTTAAGATGATATATTATGCGGTTAGCTTTTTATAGCATGGCCGTATTTATTATTGACAACCGTAAACCTTTTCGCCGAGGTATGCTTTTCGGACCTCGTCGTTTCCGAGCAGGTTCTTACCGGTATCTTCAAGAACGATTGAGCCGTTTTTCAGCACATAGCCCCTGTCGGATATGGCAAGTGCCATCTTTGCGTTTTGCTCGACCAAGAGCACCGTGGTACCGTTGGTACACACGTTTTTGAGAATATTGAAGATATCCTTTACAACAAGCGGTGCGAGACCGGTAGAAGGCTCATCGAGCATTAGTAGCTTAGGCTTGGCCATGAGCGCTCGGGCGATGGCAAGCATTTGCAGCTCGCCGCCCGAAAGGGTTTTACCAAGCTGTTTTTTGCGCTCCTCAAGGCGAGGAAAAAGCTCATACATTTTTTTAAGGTTTTCGTGGAATTCCGCTTTGTTTTTGAGCCTTAAATAAGCGCCCATCTCGAGGTTTTCATATACAGTGAGATCGGGGAAAATCCGCCTGCCCTCCGGCACGAGCGAAATACTTTTTGCCACAATGTTTTCTGCGGAAAGCTTCGTGATGTCCTGATCAAGAAATACGATTTCGCTTCCCTTGTCTTTAGACAGAATGCCGGAAATTGCTTTAAGCATGGTGCTTTTACCTGCACCGTTGGCGCCGATAATGGAGACAATCTCCCCTTCATCCACATGTATGTTGATGCCGTGGAGCACTTCGATGTTGGCGTAGCTCACATGGACGTTTTTAAGCTGTAGCATCGCTTTCATCCTCCTTGCCAAGATACGCCTCAATCACGGCGCAGTCGTTTGCTACTTCGTCGGGTTTACCGCAAGCGATGGTTTCGCCGAAGCAGAGCACCATAATCTTATCGGAGATCGACATAACGACGTCCATTTTGTGCTCGATAAGCACGACGCTGATGCCCCTGTCGCGAATAGATACGATGCGCCTCGACAGCTCATCGAGGTCCTGCGTGTTCAAACCGGAGGCGGGCTCGTCGAGCAAAATGACCTCCGGCCTCGATACGAGCGCGCGGACGATCTCAAGGTTTTTCTGCTGACCGTAGGAAAGGCTGCCCGCGGCCTCGTTGGCGTATTTAGCCAAGCCCATAAACTCGAGCACTTCCATAATTTCCTCACGGCTTTGCTTTTCCTCCTTCACCTTGTGCGGGAGGTTGAGCATAGCGCTGATGGGATCGCATTTCATGCGGCAGTGATGCCCTACAAGCGCGTTATCCATTACGCTCATATCACGAAACAAATTGATGTTCTGGAATGTGCGCGCAATGCCGATTTTTGTGCGGCGGAACGGCTTCATGTCGGTAATGTCCTGCCCCTTAAAAAGCACGCGCCCTTTTGTGGGGGTATAATACCCCGCGATCAGGTTGAACAAAGTGGTCTTACCGGCACCGTTGGGGCCGATGATAGCGGTGATATCGCCCTGTTTGGCATCGAAATTTACATTATACACAGCGCGCAGGCCGCCGAAGGTGATTCCAAGTTCCTTGGTTTCCAGTATGTTCATGACTTTGTCTCCTCCTTATGCCTGCTCTGCTTGCCCCAGGGAATCCTGCCGGAAAGCTTGCCGTCAAGACGCTCGACGAATCCGCCCAAGCCCTTAGGCGCAAAGATGATGATTGCAACAACTGCAGCACCGTAAATTACAAGACGTACGTTGCCGAAGCTGCGTAAAAGTTCCGGTAAAATGGTGAGTGCCATACCGCCCATGATAGCGCCCGGGATACTGCCGATGCCGCCCACAACCATCATGGCAAGAACCGCAGCTGATTCGCTTCCGGCGAAGGTCTCAGGCGAAATGAAATGTACCTCGTGGGCATAAAGTCCGCCTGCAACGCCTGCAAAAAAGTTTGCTACCATGAAGGCAATAAGCTTATAAAGCGTAATGTTCACGCCCATCGCTTCGGCGGCGATGTCGTTTTCACGGATAGCAAGCATTGCCCTGCCGGGACGTGATGCAATGAGGTTACGCGCAAGGATGATACCGAGCACAAGAACCACGAGCACGATATAATAGTAGTTGTCATAGCCCTTAAACGAAATACCGAACATTTCGGGGGAGGGGATACCCTTAACACCCTTCGTGCCGCCCGTAAGGGTTGTCCAGTTCACGATCATCTGATACACCACTTCACCGAATGCCAATGTAGCCACAGCGAAATACATGCCCTTTAGACGCATCGTAGGAAGACCGAGCAGCATACTCGCAAGTGAGCTGACTGCACCGCCTGCAAGGATTGCAAGTCCGATGGGAACATCTAATTGGGATGAAAGCAGCGCGCTTGCGTAAGCACCGATGCCGTAAAATGCAATGTGGCCTACCGACATCAATCCCGTACAGCCTGAAAGGATGTTCAGACTCAGCGTAAGCAGCGCAAATATCATGGCGAGGTTCGCTACATGCAAAATGTAGTTGTTTGTAACGATCTGCGGTAATAAAACCGCAAATATCAGCAGCACTGGAAAGCGCGAATATTTATAGACCTTTTGAAATATTGCCACCGGTTACACCTTCCTTATCTCTTTTTTGCCCATGATCCCGGTCGGCTTGAAAATCAACACGAGGAACAGCACGAGGAATGCAATGGCTGACTGCCACGCAGAGGATAGGAACCCGGCACCTAATGCTTCAAGTACGCCCAGTGAAATACCGCCGATCATGGAACCGCCGTTTGAGCCGATACCACCGAGTAACGCACTTGCAAAGCCCTTGTTACCCATTGAGGTGCCAAGCGTCGCTATGACGAAGTACACAGGTGCAATAAGCATGCCTGCAAAGCCGCCGATAGCAGAAGCCATGACAAAGGTAAGAGACATAGAGCGCTTGACGTTAATACCCATGAGTCTAGCGGCTTCTCTGTCCTGCGCGGTAGCGCGCATCGCCTTGCCCATGCGTGTTTTCTTAAGGAATAACGTAAGCATTATGACGAGTAAAAAGCCGATCACCATGTTCATAAGGTTCTGAGGCACCAAAGTTAAATCCCCTACTTTAAAAGGGTTTTCGCCAAAGATGCTGCGGAAAGGGAACGGGTCGGCGCCGAAAATGACGCGAATGAGGTTGCGCAGGAAAATACCCACGCCGATGGTGGCGATAAGGCGGCGCTGGTTGCTTGCGGAAATAAGCGGACGAAACGCGGCCATTTCCACCAAATACCCTACGATAATGCAGATGAGTATCGCCAAAGGAAACGCAAGAATGAGCGGTAATCCCAGGAAAACATGCGTGAACAAAATGGCAAATGCGCCAATCATCACCATATCGCCCTGGGCAAAGTTCAGTACGCCCCATGCGTTGTAAATGAGCACATAACCTATGGCGATCAGGCCATAAAGGCTGCCCATTGAAATACCTTGTATCAATTGCTGCAGGAAAAACACGGTAGCACTCCCCTTTTTACTGAATCAGTAAGACAACTCCAACAAAAAGTATCCCTTGGAAGAAACGCGGCCAAGCCGCAACAATTGTTGAAAGCAATAGTAGTATTGGCAGGCGGCGGGTTTTCCGCCGCCCGCCCGTAATGGTTTCAGGTTATTTTACAAGCTCGTACGTCTTGTCGCCAATGAGACGAACCATGAGGATTTCGGCACGAACGGCGTCACCGTTGGGTGCCATGGAGATGTTACCGGTAGCAAGCTCCATGTTTTGCACGGCAAGGATGCCTTCCATGATCTTGGCGGATTCAAGTTCCGGACCGGCGTACTTGAGGCCTTCAGCCATGATTATCATGGAGTCGTAAGCCATAGCGTTGTTGGAATCCGGCATTCTGCCGTATTGTGCTTCAAATGCTTCGATGAACGCGGCCGCCGCGGGGCTTGCCTGCGTCTTGTCGGAGAAGAAAGTCTGGGAGTTGATGGTACCTAATACCGCATCGCCACCGAGCTCGTAGAGCTTCGCGTTGGTGAGGCCGCCGCCGCCGAGCAGCTGGCAGTCAATACCCATTTGCCTTGCCTGCTTGGCGATAAGAGCGCCCTGCTGATACATGGTCCACATAATGAGAGCATCTGCGCCGGCTTCTTTTACTTTCAGAAGCTGCGGGGTAACATCGGTGGCGTTGGCGTCAAAGGCTTCGTTGGCAACAAGCTCTACGCCGTACTTCGCCATTTCATCTACAATCACTTCCATAGCGCCCGTGCCGTAGTCATCGGACTGGTAGAGGCAAGCGATTTTCTTTGCGCCCATTGTTTCGACAGCGTATTTAACGACAGCGCCTGCCTGAAGGAGGTCCGAAGCCTGTACGCGTGCAATCCAGGGGTTGCCGAGGTTGGTGACGGCTGCGCCCGAGGAAATGGGGGTGATGTGCGGGATTTCGGCAGCCTGGCTGACTTCCATGCTCGCAAGCGTGCAGGAGCTGTTGACGGTGCCGATGATGCCGATAACGTTGTCGCTGTGGATCAGCTTATTGACGGCGGAAACGGCTGTTGCCGGATCCTGCGCGTCATCTTCGATCACGAGCTGGATCGGCCTGCCGTGGATGCCGCCGGCTTCGTTGATTTGCATGGTGGCAAGCTCAACGCCCTCGACGAGCGTAGCGCCAACCATAGCGGAGTTGCCCGAAAGGGGACCGTAAACGCCGATGAGGATCGGTTCGCCCGAGGCTTCAGTAACGGGAGCTGCGGTTTCCGAGGTTGCGGGAGCTTCCGTTTGTACGGGTGCGCTTTCCTCGGGAGCATTGGGTTCCTGTGCGGGGGTGCAGGCAGCCAAAGCCAGCGTCATGAGAAGAGCGAGGGATACGGCTAGGATCTTTTTCATTTTTTTCCTCCCAAATATATGTAGTTTCCAAGGGAAATTAATAACGTGTTAAACGGCTCTCAGCCGGGTGAACAAAGGAATCGGAGTAATTGGATACTGTATACAAAAAATGGGATACTGTATACAATCCACGGCGAAGTGGATAATTGCGCTCAGTTTCGCGCAAGTTTAATGGAGATTTTTTGTCGGGTTTAATGGTAAAGTTCCGCTTACTTTAAGACTAAGCAAGAACAAGAAAGGCGAGGGGGATACGCTTAGAGCGTAGTTACAACTGTCGTCGCCGAATACTTTTGATGCTTGTAATACAGGCGGACTTTGAATGATCCAGGTGTTCATTAAGCGCCTTTTCAAAAGCGACAGTATCTCGGTCTTTGAGTGCTTTCCAGATATTGGCATGCTCGTTTATGGCTTCGAACTGCCTCTGGCGTGTAGGAACCGCTGTTTCGCGGATATGGGTTGTGTCGATATTGGCAAAGGAACCGGCAAACGAGGTAATGGGGTTGTAGTTTTCCATTTCGAGCAAAAGCCGAATGAGAACCGGTTTTTTTGAGCATTTGACCAAAAGGAGGTTAAAACGGTCGTGGTTGTTAAAAAATACTGCAAGGTCGTCGTCTTCAAGCGCCTTATAGCAGCGCTCAATGCATACGCGCATTTGTTCAAGTTCGTCATCGTTAACGTTTTGTACCGTTGGTTCCACGCTGTAAAGCTGAAGCAGCGCGCGGATGGAGAACACCTGGTCTACCTCGTCCTCCGATAAGTAACCTCGTGCTGTGGTCCCCTTTTTAGGAGAATGCAGCACCAGCCCATCGCGTTCGAGCATCCTTAAAGCCTCGCGGACAGGCGTACGGCTTATGCCAAATACCTGTGCATATGCGGTTTCCACAATGCGTTCGTTGGGTTTGATATCACCGGCGAGGATTGCGTCACGAAGCTGGATATAAACGCGTTCGCGGTCGGACTTTTCGGGGCTGAGCGGTTGAACGTTGGCCATTCCGGACGAAATCTCCTTTTTATCCAGATCGAGGTAGAAGCACAACTTCGCTTAGGAGGGTAAAGAGGAAGATGTTCGGATTGCATCTAAACGGTATCCTGTATACAATCCTTTGTTTTGATTAATATATACCATAAGACATATATTTGATGCAAGCGTTTTGTTTTCAAACTTCACAGGTATGATGTGGGAATGGAATCGATTTTGTTGAATAATGGGAGAAAAAGCAGGATTTATAGCGATGTGAGATTTGACCTCAAGGCACGCACTTTTTATGTTGCGCTTTATTCTATAGCTGAGCTGTATATGCTGTTAGATCGCATCCGAACGATCTCATATAATGCGGTATATCCTTGTGAAACGAGCGCCTGTGAAACTCGTTTAGACAAAAAGATCCTTATAGTCATACTTGCTTAAAGCGCTTCTTTGGTTCACCCCATTTTCCCAAAGCTATGCCATCCCAAGAAAAGTATGTGCCCCCGACCGTGCGCGCAGGACGGAGTATGTTGAGTTTTTCTTCAAAACTGACAGATGCGTCGCACAGCGATTCATCGGCAAGCACATTTCGGATTTTACATAGGTAGATATCGGCGTCATTGTCCCAAAACGTCTTATCAACCTCCAACTCGAATGTGAAAGGGCAAATATGGAGTACCGGAACATCGAGCACTTGCCCTTTTTCAAGGTCGAG
Source organism: Bacillota bacterium (assembly GCA_023435855.1). Lineage (GTDB taxonomy): Bacteria > Bacillota > Clostridia > Christensenellales > CAG-138 > UBA7707. The sequence continues at coordinate 11,515 of JAEZLG010000184.1, forward strand.
AGGAATGGCCATCTTGTCCGCGTCATAACCGGATGTATTGCCTAAATAATCGGCCAGCGGAAGCATTTCTTCCGTGACCAACCCCATTGAAAACACGGTGTTTTTGCGTATGTTGTCGCGTGTGCGCTTCTTTTCACAAATCGTCGCCATAACGCCGAGGCCTTCGTTTGCATAATAAC
>JAEZLG010000252.1 GCA_023435855.1 Bacillota bacterium
TTTCACCGTCTTGAAGTGCATAAGCCTTCTTTTTGGCTTCTTCTCCGATGCAGTCGGACGCAAATTCAATTGATACGTTCGGAAGAAGTGCTTTCAACCGCTTGGCGACGGGTGCGAGCGAAAACTCAGGTGAAACCACACCTTTAGGACGGCCGAGGTGCGAGCAGAGAATGACGCGTGCGCCATGCTCTAACAGGTAATTCACCGTGGGAAGCGAGGCGACAATGCGCTTATCGTCCGACACTTCTCCGCTCTCGTTGAGGGGGACGTTGTAATCCACGCGCACGAGTACGCGCTTGCCCATTACTTCAATGTCCATCACGGTTTTCTTTGCCATGAAACCTATCCTCCTGCTAAATATAAATTTTATAAAGGCTGCATAGCCCTATTAACCCATTCTTCGTACTTATTTTAACACATTTCACGAGTAAAGGTAAGGGGAGCTGAACCATTGCGGTTTTGAGAGCCGGGAAGCACGCCATCGCTGTGTTGACGGTACTCGCCGTAGGCACCGCGCAAGGCCACAGGCCTTGGCCTAAGGCTCCGGCTTCGCCGGACGTGCTACGCCTGCGCCCGGCGCCTTGCGCTGACATGCTTCCCCGCTCTCTAGACTCTACGACCTAAAAACTGTCAGTTTGGATGCAGGTCGCGAAAGAGGAGGGAGCCGTAGCGGGTCCTACGGCGACTGACGATGACAAAGACATGCGCCGAACTGGCAGTTTTGAGGCGCAACGGTTTAACTCCCCTTACCTTTCCCAATTTACTCCGAAATGTTGCCGTATTGTGAATTTGAATACCGCTGCACTCGCCTATTATGGACGGTTTGAGTGCGGCATGTTATAATCGGGGCATGATGAAAAAGGCCTTTCTTTTGATACTTACGATGCTCTTTACAGCCTTCTTTGCGTTTGCTTGCGCGAAGGAAACGGGCGAGGATATTGTGCTGCTTGAACCTACACCAACGAATGGTACGGTCAATGTAGAACTCACCCCGTTTGGCGGCGATACAACCGCTGCACCCATTAAAAACGCACTGCCGAGCCTTAAGGTCATGTCCGCTGTTGCCTACACCTATGAAGCGGACGGAAAACCGGGGCTATACGGCGCAGTGGAGTACCAAAACAACGGCTCTGCAGATATTATCGTAACCAAGGCCGCGTTTACATTCTCTCTTCCTCAAACTGAGATAGAGCATGAATTTGTGCCGGTTCTTGGTGAATATGACGTGGTGGAACCCGGGGAAAGCTCGTTTGTGACACTTTGGCTGCCAAACGATACCGTTACCAAAGGAACCGTTGTAACGCTTGGGGCGGATCTCACCTGTGAGGTAGCGCAGACAAAGCGTTTGAACATGGATTCGGCCAATTTGTTTCTTGCGGACAATTATCCTAAATTCACCACACTCAGCGGTACACTTAAAAATGTCTCCGGCGGCGAGTGCTCCTTCCTCATGACCTATGTGGGTTTTTACGATGAAAGCGAAAACCTTCTGGGCGTTTGGTATTTTACCAAAAACATACGCCTTAACCCGGGCGACAGCATCAATTTTGTGAGTCGCATGGAAGATCTTCCCATAAACGGGCTTTCAAAGACCGCAAAGTCGATAAAATCAAGCGCGTTCGGATTTAACGGGTAACAAATGAAGCGTTTCAAGCTCCTCTTATACATATTGCTTCAATGGACATGGGGCCTGCCGCAAAATTTGGCAGGCCTTATTTGGCTGTTATTGTTAGGAAAGCAAAGACGAGAACAGTATCACGGCGCAATCGTCACCTATTATGAAAACCGGCCGTGGCTATCAAAAAAACGCTGTTTTGCGTTCGGCATGTTTATTTTTATAGACGGCACTATACAAGAAAGGCAACTAAAAAAGATACTCGTGCACGAATACGGTCACACCGTACAGTCCATTATGTTTGGCCCCCTCTTCTCCCTTTTAATCGGCCTTCCGTCGGTACTTTGGGCAAGAAGGTTCAGCAAAAGACGGTGCGTTTACAAGGAAAGGGGTATAACTTACGGATCCCGCTATCCGGAACGCGGCGCAAACCGATGGGGCGAACGCGCTACGGGAGAACAGGCGATAGATTGGTAAAGCAATAAGAATTACGGGGCGTTCATATGGCAATGTCTTTCATTAGCGCCATACACACCCTGTTTCTTCCTTCATGCTTAGCGGCATAAGCCGCTTCGTCCGCTCGAACAATTACCTTCTCGTAGTTTCGTATTTGTTCGTTGTCGCAGTAGGCAGCTCCTATACTGACGGTGATGCGATGTCCGTCTACATCTATATTTTGCACTGCAATCCTCAGGCTTTCGGCAACGACTGACATTTCTTTCTCGTCATATCCATAAGCCAGTGCCACGAATTCTTCACCGCCATAGCGATAGAATTGCAGCTTAAAGCTTTGCCCGAATTTCATAAGCGTTTCGCCAAAACAACCTAAGCATCTGTCTCCCGTTACATGGCCGTAGCTATCGTTAAATTCCTTAAAGTTATCGATATCAAGCATCAGGATACCTGAGGGCTTTTCGGCATCCGTTGTTTCAAGATGTATTAGCGTTTCAAACAGCTTGCGGCGATTGAATAACCCTGTCAGCACATCGATCTCTTTTTCAAGGGTTAACAGACGGCGTGCTTCATAACCTTCCAATCGAACCTGTACCAGCATATTGCCGAGAAAACCGCCAAGGATTGCAAAGCACAGGCAATTGAGCAAATCATCCAGCGCATATTGAGGCTTCAAAAACAATGCCAACGTTGTATGCGCTGCAATCCAAAAGGCAGCAAACAGGTTCATGCGGACAGGGCGGTCGATGAAACTAAGCGGCATGATACAGAAAACACCCAGCAGCATAGTTGCACGCATATTGGGTGAATAAAATATACTCAGATAGATAGCTAACATAAAAAGTATGGAAAAGCTTACATACAGCCCGAAGAGAGCATGCTTTTTTACAGAAGGCAGCCTAAACAGAAAAAACAGCGCCAAATAGATCGTGAATGACAGTAAATAGGCCGGGACAATACCGGTCATCTTCTTACTGAAAGGGGCTACCATTAGCGGCAGTAGCATCAGCAGCCAGACCACGAGTGTCAGCAAGGCGATCATCTTCTCGTTATACTCGTGAATGGCTTTGTTGTTATCAGACACAAGCTGTTTATAGGATTTTTCTTGGCTCCAAAAAATGTTCCGTCGCTTATCCATACTATTTCACCCCGGTAGTATGTTTACTTTCATAATCCAAGCATGCAAAGGGATGATTGTTAGGTATTTATGTGTCGCAGGCGGATGATAACCGCCCCTACAGCATCGGGTGCTGCAAAATTGAAATGTATATGTATGCCGATACATCGGCTTACAGCGTTTGGCTAAGTTCTCGAGATGTATTCGTTTTTGAGAATTCTCATCATAATAAAGTCGCTGAATTCGCCGTTATAAAAGTATCCCTGCTCCTGAACGCCTTCCTTTTTAAAGCCGACTTTCTCGTAGAACCTGAGTGCCGAGGTATTGAACCCCACAACACCAATGGAAATTCTGTTAAACTCCCACCGGTTAAACGCAATATTAAACATCAGACCAATCGCTTCCGTGCCATATCCTTTTCCCTGATCATCCGGATCGGGAATGATAATGGTGAGATCGGTGCAGCGCCATTGAGGGAACATGCGAAGCAAGCCTGCCTCACCTATAACCCTGCCGGTTTTGTCGGTAATCGTATACCAATCCCTGTCTTTGCTTTCAACACATCTACGGATATAGGCAAGTTCCTCCTCCACCGTGGTACCCTCTGTAAACCCACATTTAGCCATGATCTCAGGTTCATTATACCAGCGCGCAAAAAATGCAGCGTCGCCGTCGACAGGCCGCCGCAAAATAACATTTTTCCCCTCAACCTGTTTTTCCATATGGATTCCTCACAAAATCGGTATTTGCTTAATCGATTAAACCTTCGTTTTTTGATTGCTCAATGGACCGATTGATCGAATCTTCCAACTCGTTTTCTACAGAATAGTATACTGCTATTTTAAATAGCTCCACAATGCTTTGGCGCAGTTCATTCGCAAGCGCATCTTTACTGGGTTCTCCGTGTTTTTGCCGTTTTACTCCGGAACTTTCCCAGAGGTTAATTTCTGCCGCTACTTCTCCGCATTCTTCCAACAAGCGGGTTGCCATTTGAAACGGCTCAACACCGTTGGGAAATCGTTTATTTGAGGCTTCAACCATTTTATAAAACCGGTGCATTTAAAAACTCCTCAAATTTACAATACTTTCTCATACAGTTTAAACCAATCTAAGCCATACTCTTCTAACCCAAGGCTAACGGTATCTATATACCGGAAACCGCATTTTTCATATAACCGAATAGCAGGGATATTGTTTTCATACACATCCAAACGCAATGCCTTAACTGTTGAGTCTTTGGCATATTGTGCAGCAAAATCGAGCATTTTCTTACCGATTCCATGTTGGAGTTTTCGCGGATGCACCACAAAAGTATAGATAACCAGTACATCGCTATACTCCAGTGCGGTTTGCCATGTTGCAGTATTATATGCAGGTTCAGGCTGATGACGTAAAATCATAGAGCCTATAATTTCTTCATTTTCTGTTACAACAAATAAACCACCCTCATATATACCGTTTACCGCATCTTCTCGAACAGGGTAAACACCCTTTTTCCATCCCGCATAGTTAACGGTGGCTGCTAAATGGTCATTCACCGCATCATACAGCTGCGCCAGAGAATCAATATCCTTTGTTGTTCCCGGTCTTATTTTTAATTCCATACTACATCCGTTTCTATATTCTATTCTTCCGCTTCCGCCTTGCAAAGTTTGGAATTATCGCTCACGTTTTAGATAGACCATATCCACAAGTTGTTTCCCATCTTCAAACATTGGATGATCATAGTTATCAGTAAAAAAGTTTTTTATCCGATGTGACTGTGTAAAGCCGCACTTGTGATAAAAATCTAGAGTCGACTGGCAATCGCCGGTTCCGACAAGCATGGTTTTACAATCCGCGTAATAAGAAAATAAAAAATCTACAAGGATTTTCCCGTAGCCTTTTCGTTGGCAATCAGGCTTAACCGCAATGTTCTTAATTTCATATATGCCATCCTTTTCTCTCGTAACAACGCATTCGGCTTTTATCCCATTGTCATCCAGAACAAACATTTCGCCGCGTTCGAGGTATTTATCTATCATATTTTCTTGCTCATCCGCCAGCAACAACAGATCAATATATTCCTTTTTAGCTCCTGTAACTTTATGAATGTTCATAAACCATAACCTCAAGATTCCTGTCTAATCTACCCCGGTGCTTCTCCATACAAACCAACAAAAAGGACGCGCCGCAATAGTTCCCTATCACAACGCTCCTTTATACTTTTCATGGTTTCACGTTTTTTCTTCTTTCTTCACAGAAAACAATATATGCGGCATATCCATGCCCCAATAATACTTTGTGAAGCGATCGCGCTCCGTCATACCGTTACGTTTGGCGACGTTTTGCGAGGGGATATTGTTGTCCCGGATGATGGTAAATACCTCGTCAAATTTAAGAACGTTAAAAGCATACTCTTTCGCGGCGCGCGCAGCCTCAATAGCATAACCCTTGTGCCAATGCGCTTTTTCAAATAGATACCCAATTTCCGGCACTTCCCCCTGCGGTGTAGTTTGCATGGTCACGCCGCATTGGCCTATCATTTCGCCGCTTTCCTTTAAGACTACCGCCCACAAGCCGAAGCCATAGGTTTGATACCGTTCAAGCTGTCGGTTGAGCCATGCGCGCGTCTCCTCCTCGCTGAAGGCATGTTCGTAGGCGTACATTACCTCCGCATCCTGCAAAATGCGCCTGAGGGCGGGAAGATCGTTTGCGTCCATTTCTCGCAAAATAAGGCGTTCTGTTTGCAAAATCATAGCTTTTATAATTGCGCGAACCGCTTTGAACCGTCCTTTTGCAGCAATACCCCCGTGATGGCTGTAAGTGCGGCAATACCTGCAAGCAAAATATAGCCGTAAAGCGTCGCGTTTTCTTTAACGCCCGTCAACCATACGATAGGAAGAATACCGGCTACCATGCCGATAAGCAGCGTAACCATCACCGATGCACCTTGTTTTACAACCTCCGCCTCATTCTGCCAATCGAGTTTGGGGACTAAGAGGTTTACATAAAGCCCCACACGGGCGATGAATACCGTGTAAAAAAGCGGCACTGCATACATGAGAACTGCCGTAAGCGCATCTGCCTTAAGTACAAAGTTCAGTACCGTTGCTGCAATAATAGCGGCAGGTGCCATTACGGTGATGCTCACAAGACATTTTGCGTGGAATAGATCGCGCGTGTTCACGGGGAGCACCTTAAGTTGCCAGAGCTTGTTCCCCTCCATAGAAATACTCGCAGGTGTTGTGGCGCTAAGGCATGCAAAAAGCGCAAGCGCAAAGGGCGCGGCGGACTTCATTATATCGGGAAGGCCCGGCATTTCAAGCAGCGCACCAAGCTTCTCCTCACCCATAAAGGCGAGCACCACGGAGCCTATCACCACAAGCACTGCACCAAATGCAGTGTTAAATACATAGAGGGTGGATGCAAAATAGCGTTTGATTTCCTTTATATATAGTGCACGAACAGGCGTTAGCGCATTTTGATGCGCACTCCCCTGCTTATGAACGGCAGTTTTTGCGCGAAGGCTCGTGTTGAGCCGCTTAAAATTATTCGCCACCACCGCCACAAATACAGCAAACACCGCAGCACTTACTATGGCAAAAAGCAGAAAATCGATTGTACTTGCACCGGCAACCCCGGCAGCATACCATGTGGCGACCGGGTAGAATCGAGAAACGCTCGCGGTGAGCTCCGCGCTGATGCTTTGAATGTTCTCAACAACCTGCGGTGCTGCAAACGAGATTGCCATAAAGCCGATGAACACCGTAAACAGCAGTACGAGCGTTATGAGATTGCTGCGCCTAAAACGAGCGCCGATGGATGAGATGAGTGTACCGACTACCGCTGCGATGGAAAGCGGCAGAAGAGGAACGAAGAACAGAAGCACGAAAAAGCGCGCATAAAAGCCCACGCCCTGCGGTGATAGAATCACATACGCAGCACCGGCGGGCAAAATAAGAAAAGACATAAAAAACAGGTTTGCACCGTAAAGCCTTAGGATACGGCTCAAAACAAGCGTTCTTTCCGGGATTGGCAGGCTCATCAAAAGCTCGTAGTCACGAAACGTAAACAGTGTTGGTGCCACCTTGGCGACGGTTGTAATAAGCACAGCCACGGATGCTCCCGCGCAGGCGAGTGCGAGCATGGCATCGAGTGCACCAAGTTGGTTAAGCACATAGCCCATGCCGAAAAACGACGAAAACGACATGCCGAGCATCATCAGTGCCACAAAAAAGAACAGTATAAACATGCCCATTTTGCGGCTTTTTCGCTTTTGGTCCTTACCGTGCACCATCTCGTTGAAACCGGTAAATCCTAAAAAGGATATTTTAAGAAGCGCTAAAAGCTTTTTCACTTTTCAATCAACTCCAAAAATACGTCTTCAAGTGACGCATTGCCCTTGACCGTTTCGATATCCCCATCCGCCACGAGCGAGCCGTTTTTAATGATGGCGATGTGGTTGCACAGCTTTTCCGCCACGTCGAGCACATGTGTGGAAAAGAAGATTGCACCGCCGCTTTGCGTAAGCTCGCGCATAATGGTTTTTAAGGTATGCGCTGCAACGGGGTCAAGCCCCACAAAGGGTTCGTCAAGTACCAGTAGCTTTGGTGCGTGCACAAGTGCCGCAATCAGCGAGGTTTTCTGCTTCATGCCGTGCGAATAACCGGAGATCAGGCCATAAAGGTCGTTTTCCATTTCAAACGCATTTGCGTAGCGTTTAATGCGCTCTTGACGCTCCTCTTGCCGCACTTGAAAAACATCGGCTATAAAATTAATGTATTGATACCCGGTCAGATGATCGTAAATATCCGGATTGTCGGGTATGAAGGCGAGCATCCGTTTGCAGGCAACTGGGTCTTCCTTTATAGAAATACCATCAATAAAAATGTCGCCTTCCTCGAAGTTCAATATACCTACCGCACATCGTATGGCAGTAGTTTTACCCGCACCGTTATGGCCAATGAAGCCATAAATATCCCCGGCGCTGACCTTGAGGTTCAGATCGTTAACCGCAAGCTTTTTGCC
>JAEZLG010000256.1 GCA_023435855.1 Bacillota bacterium
CGCTACAAGGGGAAGGACCGTGCCGAATGGCTTGAAACAGCGCTTTACATTTGCCCCAGCTGCGGGGGAATCGGCACGCTCAAAAGTCAAAAAAACGAATTTTACTGCGATTGCGGTCTCAACTTAGAGTATACGGAATACGGATATCTGGAGGGTAATGTCCCCTATAAGACCGTCACCCATTGGGATAACTGGCAAACCGAGCGGCTTTCTGAGATCGCCAAAGAGCCCGGCGATGCGTCTTTGTTTACGGATGAAAATGTGCGCCTTATATGCGTAATGCCGGACCATAAAGAAGAAACGATCGCGCAGGGAACGCTTACGATGAACCGGGAATACATCGAATGCGGCGGAACAAAGCTTTTTATTTCCGATATCTCCGCCATGGCGTTGTATGGCCGCGCGAACGTGACCTTCACCCACAAAGACGGTCACTACGAGCTCTTAAGCGTACCGCCGTTTTGCGGAAGAAAGTATTTTCAGCTATTCGAGTTGCTGAAGAAAGAAACCGAGAAATAAACTTTTGTTCATTTTTGCGTATTTTTAAGCGTTTCGTGCTATACTTGCGGCGGAACGCTGTTTTTAAAAGACGTGTTGGGGCGGAACCGGCTCATGATGCGGCGCGTTTTATTGTAAGGGGTATAGCCGGATGAAGAAAAAGAAAAAAAGCATCACCGCACTGATTATAGCGCTACTCGTTCTCGTAGGCGCACTTGCGGCGGTGGGTATTTATTTAAAGAACCTACAAACAAACCCTATGGCTGCGTTTGAGGAGATACCGGTGCCGACTCCTGCTGTGTCCACCGCTATACCGCAAACACAAATACCCAATGAGCCAACGCCAACACCCGTCCCAACGCTTTCGCCCGAGGAAGCACTTCAAGCCGCGGCGGATGCGGAATTCATGAAAAACCGCGTGAACATACTCATGCTCGGCTGGGACGAAAGCCCCGAACGCAACGATGAGGACAGCGTATTATACCGCGATGAGGAGAACAATTTCAGAAGCGACGTCATCATGCTTCTGACGGTCGATTTTGAAAATAAGGTTGTCGATTTGATTTCCGTTCCGCGTGATACCTATGCGCCCATCTACAACGTGGAGGGCAGATTTAAGATCAACGCCGCGTTCGCCAAAGGTGGCAGCGCTAAAGGCGACGGCTTCAACTACGCCATGAAAACAGTATCAAACCTTCTCGGTGTGCCTATAAACTACTATGCAGGCGTGAACATGCAGGGCATGAAGGCGGTGGTAGATGCGATGGGTGGTGTTGATTACGATGTGGATTTGCGCATTGTGCTCAACGGACGCGTGCTCGAAAAGGGGATGCAGCACCTTAACGGCCAGCAGGTGCTCGACTATTGCCGCGCGCGCAAGGGCTACGGCACCGACGTCAGCCGGGCTGACCGCCAGCAGAGGATGCTGTTTGCTATATTCAACCAACTGAAAAGCAAAAACCAAATCGTCAATTTACCAAACGTCTACCTTGGCGTGAAGGATTATGTTAACACCAACCTCAATTTCGACCAGATTGCGGCGCTTTCAATGTTTGCGCTCGATTTTGATACCGCAAACCTTCGCCGTCATACGCTTGACGGCGAATACATAAGCGGCACACCCTACAACGGCGCATCGTTTTATGTGCTTAAAAACAGCAAGTTGAAGCAACTCGTCAAGGATGTTTTCGGTGTTTCCATCGAACCCGACGCGCGATACGATGTTTCCTTTGTGAAGGCCGACAAGGCTGCCGCCGCGGCAATTGCCTATGTTGTAGGGTCTGAGAACATACTATTATACCTGGAAAGGCAAGGCCTCTATAGTAACCCAAAAACATGGACCGGCGACTATCCTGCGCCTGAGCCCGCATGGGATATCCAAGAGCTTCTTCTTTCCATGGAACAAGTTAACGCCGTTGCCTTGCGTGATATTCCCGCCTCCGCCTCAGACGAAAGGCGCGAGAAAATTCTAAGCACCCAATTCGACACGGACGCCATTTCCGCTGCCGTGGAGCGCATACGTCAGTCCATGTGGACGGTTTGCACCGATTACAGCCTCTATCGTGAGTACTTCACCAAAAAGCTTTTGCCGGAGGAGTTTTATAATCTTTTGCCCTCCTATCAAACGCTGATGACACCGGAGCCGTAGCCAAGTTGCCGCATACAAAATGCGGCTGAATGATATTTATGACTGACTTACAAAAGGTGAAAGTGCGGGGAAAGCACTCCGCAAAAAGAACACAAATGCTCGATTATTTCATCCTACTTGCGGCGTTCATTGTACTTGCAGGCTTTTTTGTTTTTGAGAACAACGATATTGTTGTCTCCAAATTTACCTATGCGAGTGAAAGGTTGCCTAAAGCATTTGAAGGTTTTGTGATTGCGCAGATTTCCGATTTGCACAACAAGCGCTTCGGTGCGAACCAGAAGCGAATCTTTCAAAAGCTTAAAGATGCAAATCCCGATCTTATCGTCGTCACAGGGGACGTTTTAGACCACCGCCGCTACGATTTCGCACCCGTTATAGAGCTGATGAATGGTGCAAAGAAACTTGCCCCCGTCGTTTACGTTCCGGGCAACCATGAGGAATCGACGGGGCGTTATATTGAGATCAAAGAAGCGCTTCTCCGCGCGGGTGTTACCGTGCTGGGTGACGCTTCTTATACTGTGTCGCGGGACGATGATACCGTTACGGTACTCGGCGTGCTCGACCCGGCTTTTTCTAAACTTAGGCAAACCCGTAAAACCGATGCGTCGGATATGAGGCGCTTCCTTAACACGCAATATGAAGAGAATGATTTTACAATACTTCTGTCGCACAGGGCTGAGCTTTTGAAGCTTTACTCGGAAGTCGGAGTGGATCTGGTTTTCGCCGGTCATGCGCACGGTGGTCAGATACGGCTGCCGTTTATTGGTGGGTTGTATGCACCCGGTCAGGGTGTTTTCCCCAAGTATACGAGCGGACGTCACGATGCGGGCAATACGACCATGTATATAAGCCGAGGCTTGGGCAACAGCGTATTCCCTTTGCGTATATTCAACCGCCCCGAACTTGTTGTGGTGACATTAAAGGTAAAATAAAGCTGCGAAAGCGGGTATTATTTCATTTCCCGGGAAATTATAGAAGCTATACGGTAAAACGGCTGTTCAACTGAACAGCCGTTTTTTGTGTTAAAGCTTCGCTCCGTTTAGGATGACAATGGCGGGCAGAGCGGAGGCTGGTCGGTTGATATATTTCGTATAATAGAAAAATCCCCGAGCGGGGATTTATAATGTGTACGCGTTTGGTATATTGTAGGGGCGGATAGCATCCGCCCGTGATCATATTAGTCCATCAATTCTTTCGCGGCAAGATAAATGCTTTCCTCGTTTGGCAGAAGCTCTGTTTCAAGCTCCAATGCGGAGGGGATGGGGGAGAATGCAGCGCCTAGGCGGCGTATGGGCTTTTTAAGCGCGGGAAGTACATCGCTGCAGGCGATGGTTGAAGTGACTTCGGCACCGAAGCCCGCAAAGCATACGGCTTCATGAACAATCAACACACGACCCGTTTTTTTCGCGGTTGTGAGTACTGCCTCCGTATCAAGCGGGGAGAGTGTGCGAAGATCAAGCACTTCTGCTTCGATACCTTCTTTATGAAGCCGATCGGCTACGGCTAAACTCATCTGTACGGTGCGACCGTAGGTTATAATCGACAGATCCGCTCCCTCGCGCTTTATATCCGCGACACCGAGCGGCACAACGTATTCACCGTCAGGTACGAGGCCGGAGGTCTCGTAGAGCATTTTTTGCTCAAATACCAGCACGGGGTTATCGTCGAGTATAGCAGATGTAAGAAGCCCTTTCGCGTCGTAAGGTGTGGAGGGGACCACAACCTTGAGGCCCGGGATATGGCAGAACAGCGTTTCGAGGGATTGCGAATGCTGCGCCGAAGCGCCTGTACCCGCACCTGCTGCAAGCCGTATCACCATGGGAATACTTGCGTTTTTACCGAGCATGAAGCGGAACTTCGCCGCTTGGTTTACAATCTGGTCGAAGCAAACGGAAATGAAATCCGAAAACATGATATCTATAATGGGGCGCATGCCCGTGAGCGCAGCACCTACGCCTGCACCCACGAAAGCAGTTTCTGAAATAGGGGTATCACGTACGCGTTCTGCACCGAATTCCTCGAGCATACCTTCGGGTACGCCAAAAGAGCCGCCATAAATGCCTACGTCTTCACCCATTAAAAATACGCGCTCGTCGCGGCGCATGCGCTCGCACATAGCTTCGCGCAAAGCTTCCGCATAAGTCAATTTACGCTCCATCAAGTCACCCTGCATAAACCAAGCCTTTAAGCTCCTCTATACGTGGGGGCTTACAAGCTGTGGCAAAATCCACCGCTGCATCAATGGCTGCCGCAGCGCTTTGTTCTCTTTGGTTCAATTCCTCTTTAGTAACGCCGTTTGTAAGAAGCGTATCGGCAAATCGGCCGATTGGGTTTTGTGCCTCCCAAAAGTCTATCTCCTGCTTCGTGCGGTATTTGTTCTTATCGCTTTTGGAGTGGCCGCAGGTGCGGTAGGAATGCTCCACGATAAACGCAGGCGTGTTGTTTTCAAGCACATACTGCCGCGCCTGACTTACAGTTTTATAAACATCCAGTACGTCGTTGCCATCTGCCTCAAAAGTGTGTATACCATAAGCCTCCGCGCGTTTCTTAAGATCCGTCTCCTTGGATGCGCGGTAAAGCGGGGTTGACATGCCGTAGCAGTTGTTGATACACGCAAACAGTACCGGGAGCCCCCAAACGGCAGCAAGGTTGAGCGCTTCATGCACAGCACCTTGGTTAAAGGAGCCGTCACCGAGATAACACAATACCACGCGATCCTCTTCGCCGCGAAGTTTAATCGAAAGCCCTGCGCCGCATGCAATGGGCGCGTTTGCACCCACGATGCCGTTTGCGCCGAGCATGCTTTTACTTAAATCCGCAATATGCATAGAGCCGCCGCGGCCGCCGTTGGTGCCGCAGGATTTACCCATCATTTCAGCCATCATGGCGTTTATATCGAGGGGTTTACCCATGGCCTGCCCGTGCCCGCGGTGCGTGGCGAGAAGATAATCGTTCTCTTTGAGTGCGAAACCGGTGCCTATTACAGCTGCTTCCTCGCCGATGCACAAATGCGCCGTCCCGTGAAGCCGACCCTCCAAAAACAGGGTGTTGACCCGCTCCTCAAAAAAGCGCACAAGCTGCATGCGTTCGTATACTGCCAATAAAAAAGATTTTTCGTAGGGTAGCTTATTCAATATAAGCACTCCAAACCTATCCGAACCCGCGAAAGCCATGTGTTTTGGCGGTTTCTGTGATGAATGTCGGTCAGAACAATCTAACCTTCGCATGCCGTTTAGCACAACAAATAAACCTGCAACGCCGTGACGGAATGCAAGTCGAGATTACCATTTCACCCATGAAGTGTCAAGTGAACTTACTGTGAAGCGCTATGCGCTTTCGCTGAAATGGCTGTGGTCACTTTCGTGAAAGACGAAGTCTTTAATAACAGACGACATTCATTTCCCCGCTCTCCACGAGACGGATAAAAAGATTTCCAAGGCCCGGATCAAATTGTTTGCCCAAATTGACACGTATCTCGTCGAGGGCAGCTTCAACGGGCATGGGGACCTTGTAAGAACGCTTTGAAATCATGGCGTCAAACGAATCGGCGATGGTGAGGCAGCGCGCGCCGATGGGGATGTTGGTGCCCTCAATGGCGCGCGGGTAGCCGCGCCCGTCATAGCGCTCGTGGTGCCCGAGCACCAACGGCGTCACATAGTTTAAAGAGGGCAGGTGGCGTATCATTTCAACGGAACGTTCCACGTGCCTGCGCATGGTGGCATACTCAGTGTCGGTCAGTTTACCTTCCTTCGACAGTATCTCGTCGGGAATGCCGATTTTGCCTATATCGTGCAAAAGCCCTGCCTGCCGTACGGCTTCCACGGTTTCATCGCTCATGCCCGCCGTTTTAGCAAGTGTCGCGGCGTAATGGGAAACAGAGAGAGAATGATTAAATGTATAATGATCCTTAGCATCGATGGCGGCGGTGAGCGCATAAATGGTAGAGGTGTATTCCTGTAAAATGGCTGCGCGTTTCTGCCCGTCTGTGTTTTGATCGAAAAGCTCTTTGGAATAGGCAATGATGCGGTCTTTGCTGTCACCTCTGGCGCGTCGCACCGCATGGCCTGCGAGTTTCATGAGCTCCGCGGGGCATTTTGCAATGGATGGGCTTGAACAAATGCCCGCCGAAAATGCGAGAAACATGGTGGGGTCACTCGATACGGCCAGGTGCTCGGCAAGTTTCGCCTTCACCTTACGCGCGTAATTTTCTGCTGCGGAGGGATCGGTATAGGGGAGGAGTGCAACAAACTCATTGCAATTGTAGCGGGCAATTGTAGCGTCTTTTTTGTTGCAACTCTTTAAGATATCCGCAAACTGGGTGAGCATGGCATCGCCTTCGTCGCTCCCGTAAAATTCGTTGTACAGGGTAAAATCGTCGAGATTAAAAAGCACTACGGAAAGCGAACCTCCGTTTGTACGGCGAAAGTCACTTTCGAGCTTTTCCATAAAGAAGCGGCGGTTGTAAAGCCCCGTCAACGAATCGCGCTGCGCTTCCATGTTGATCTGCTCATAGCGTATGGCATTGCGAAGCGCTATGGTAAAAATCGGAAGTGCTGAGCTTAAGATGTTTTTTTCCTCACCGTTGTACTTTTTATGTCCGGTCTTGGAGGATAAAAGCGCGAACCCTAAAATTTTACCGTCGGCGTTGAGCGGGAGCAGATATTCTGTATCCAATAAGTTCAGGATACGAATTTCCTGCTCAGAAAGCATGCTGTAGTGGGGCGTCATTTTAAAATCGGAAAAGCGAAGTATATCCGTGCACTCTTTGAGCCATTCGGCCAAAAGGTTGTCGGAACAAAAATCCATACGCCTATCGAGCATTGCACTGCGGCCTGTGCATATATAGCGACCGCTTTCGGCATTTTGTAAGAACACAAACGCGCGCACGGTAGGAAGTGTAGATATAAGAAAATCGGAAAAAGCGTTTACGAGATCTGCAAGATCGAGCGTTTTGCTCGCTGCAAGCGAGAACTCCTTGAATTTTGATCGCCGAAGAGCCTTTTCATTTAGGAAAAGCAGATCGTACAGTTTATTTGCAAGGAAAAACAAACAAAGCGTCGTTAAGCAGAAAAATACCGTCAGAATAATATCTTTGTTGGTGGCAAAATTCGGCAGTTGGTTGGTTATCAGGTTACTTAACGGCATATACGTCACCGTGATTAACGTAATCACAAGGAGTGTCCACAATAAAAAGAGCACGGTCTTACCGATGCTGCAGGAAGGCCGGCTTGTGCGCAACTTGCAAAGCACATAATAGAGGATGAACGCGCTTAACATACATGCGAGCGTAGCATAAGGAAAATTGATGCGCTCCATAAAACCCTGCGCGCTTAAGCCCGCAGTGAGAATAAATAGGCATAATGTAACCGCAAAAAAGCCTGTGCGTTTCCCAACGTCTGTGCGGCCTTCGCGGTTTAGACGCAGAAGAGGCGGGAGTAAAAGTACAAATGCAAGTACTGCAAATAGTATTAGCGGCCAATGAAAACTGTTCTTTATGTACCAGTCGCCATCACCCATGGCAATCCCCGGCATGTCCATGAAGATGTTTGTAAAAAGCGTAAGCGCGGCCACGACAATGGTAAGTGCAAAGAAAAGCATCCTCTGCCTGCGATACGCGAGGCCGAGGTGACTAAGAATAATGTCGTAATAGCAATAAGGAAGGAAGCAAAAGCCGACAATCATGAGCGAGTACCAAAAGGTGGGCCCCGGGAAGAAGGTAAAACGCATCATAAAGGACCCTAAAGTGACCATGAGATACGCACCTAATAACCTCGTAAACGCAGCAAGCGGCTTGTCTTTTAGAACTATTACTAGCGAAGCAAACAAAAAAAGGTTGCACAAAAAAGCAAACAGCGGAACCATCAAAAAAATCAGGTGGTTCGTTGACAATTTGCTCTTCCCTCCTATTCTCAGTTAAAAGAGGCTGCGCACCTCGGGCGGCGACTCATTAAGACCGAAATGTTCACAAAAAGCGGCCTTCGCCCGTTTGAGGACAATCGCCGCGAATGTAATAAGTGTATTCGGTTTCGACAAAAAAATCAATAATTTTACATTATTGGCTAAAAATCGTTTATCACATTCGCCACACGGGAACGCCGAAGCGCGACAGGCGGATGTGTAAAACCCGCGCAGGGCTCGCGGAAATGGCATCACGCCACTTCCGCGGAAGCGAAGCGCTAAAGTACTACACAACCGACGGTTCAAACATCAGATCGCCGGTCTCAAAGCGTTTGAGGCTCAACCGGCTCACATCAAGGCCGGTGGATTCGTTCAAAATCATATCCGCCATCGCGCGGCCGGTGATGGGGCCGAACATAAAACCGTGTCCGCTGAAACCGCAGGCGGTGTAAAGTCCGCTTACGGCCTCGGACTTATCATATATGGGCTGTCGATCGGGCGACATATTGTAGAGCCCTGCCCACTGGCGTATCACGCGCAGTTTCGCTACGGGCGGGAGTATGGCGGTAATGGTTTTTGCCATTTCATCCATAAAATGCCAGCTGGAGGTGACACGAAGGTCTCTAGGCTCGTTTTGGTCGCCTCGTCCCATAATAAACGAACCGTGCGGCGACTGCTGCACGTAGAGATTTAGCCCAAATGACATCACCATAGGCCCCTGCATGGGCTCAACGGGTTCGGTTACGAGTATTTGGTGGCGCTCGGAATATACCGGGAGATCCACCCCTGCCATTTCGGCAACAAGCTTCGATCTTCCGCCGGCGCAGTTCACGACGATATTCGTTTGTATCTCACCCCGCGTCGTAAGTACCGCCTTCACGCGCCCGGACTCAATCTTAAAACCGGTCACTTCGGTGTCTATGTAAAATTCCACGCCCATGCGCTTTGCCGCGCGGTGAAACGCGTCGGTCGTTAAAAACGGGTTTAAAAAGCCGTCCTTTTCACAAAAGGCCGCGCCTTTTAACAGGGCGGTATTGAGGTGGGGTACAAT
>JAEZLG010000091.1 GCA_023435855.1 Bacillota bacterium
AGTGTATGTTTCGCGCATCATCAACCAGCTTTTCGCACACGGCGCAAACGTCGTGTACGATCGCATGGCGGATGTGCACGTGTCCGGCCACGCGCGGCGCGAGGAGCTCAAGCTCATGTTCAACCTCACCAAACCAAAATACTTTATCCCCGTGCACGGTGAAACGCGTCATCTCTACCAGCATGCTAACCTCGCCGCGGAAATGGGCGTGGAGCGCGAAAATATTTTTATTTCCGAGCTTGGCAACGTAATCGAGCTCACGCGCAAGCGCGGCGTAATTACAGGCATCGTGCCTGCCGGCAGTGTGATGATCGACGGCAACGGCGTTGGCGACATCGGAAGCGTTGTACTAAGGGATCGCCGTATACTCTCTGAAGATGGGCTTTTCACTGTGGTCGTAACTATAAAAAAGCAAACCGGCGAACTATTGGCACCGCCGGAGATTGTTTCCCGTGGGTTTGTGTATGTAAAAAGCTCCGAAGAGCTTTTAAACGAATCGCGCGCCTATGTAAAGGAGCTTGCCGCTCAATTTGCTGCCACGCAAAAAACCGAATGGGCATCCGTCAAAAATAATATGCGCGCATCCTTGAAGAATTTCCTGTACAATAAAACAAAACGCAGGCCGATGATACTTGTGATTACGACCGAAGTTTAAGGAGGTTTTTCTTATATGATTTACGACAAGGCAAGAGAGCTCGCGATACTTCTTAAAAACAGCGAAGAGTACAAGAAGTATACATCGCTTAAAGAGGCAGCGACCGCAAACGATACCACGAAGGCGCTCATCAAGGAATACCACCAGCTTCAGTTTAGAGCACAGTCTGCCGCCATGAGCGGTCAAAAGGATGAAGCAACCTTGGAGCGGTTACAAAAAGTCGGTGAGATATTGCAGCTCAACCGCGATGCGTCCGAGTTTTTAATTGCGGAATATCGTTTAAACATCATGCTGTCCGACGTTTACAAAATACTTGCCGAGGCTATAGACGTAGACCTTGGCATGCTGGAGGACTGACGTGGCAGACGATAAGACCTCCCAAAAGGTCAATAAAAATAAGCTCCCGCGCGTGTGGCGCTTAACGCGTCCTGTAACGATCTTTGTTTTGAGCCTCGTCATCTGTGCGTTGATTGTGTATGTCATAACAGACAAGGTGCTCGATGAATTCGTGCGCCCTGTGAATGCAAACGATGCTACACCCATCACCATTACCATTAAAAAAGGCGCGGCGGCATCTGAAATTGCGCGTATATTGTTCGAAGCCGGCGGCGAGGGGCAAGACGGCCTCATCAAAAGCAAGGCAGCGTTTAGCTTTTATGTGGACTTTACCGGGAAGTCCAGTAAGCTCAAAGCGGGTACCTATGTGCTTTCGCGCAACATGGATATCGGCCAGATTGTGGACGAGATATGCAAGGGCAATCCTCCACGCACCGAGGTAAGCATTACCATCCCCGAAGGAATGGATATAGAAGCTATCGCAATTAAGCTCGAAGAAGACGGCATTATAAAGAGTGCTTCCACCTTCCTTGAGCTATGTAAAACCGGCTCCGAATTTACCTCCTATGCCTTCGTATCCGCCATTCCGACGGATCCGAAGCAAGCGCGCGACTATGTGCTTGAAGGCTATCTGTTTCCCGATACCTATAGCGTCTATGCGGATACCACCGAAAAGGCGGTCATCTTAACGATGCTCATGCAGTTTTTCAACGTGTTCAACGACGATTACGCCGCACGCGCGGAAGAACTCAACATGAGCACGGATGACGTCGTAACATTTGCATCCCTTATCGAAAAAGAGGCAGTGCCGTCCGATTTTGCTAAGGTATCCGCCGTGTTCTACAACCGCATAGCTGCGGATATGACCCTCGGCTCCGATGCACCGCTTCGCTACATCTTCAAGCAAAACACGCTGCGGTTCACAAAGGATCAAATGAACGACCCTTCGCTTTATAATACGCACGTATACAAAGGGCTTCCGCTCGGTCCCATCACGAACCCCGGCAAAGCCGCTATTGAGGCGGTGCTTTACCCCAATGAAGAGTTTCTCGCCGAAGGTTATCTGTACTTCTGCCTGATGGATCCAAAAACAGGTGAACTTGCTTACGCCAAAACGCTCGAGGAGCACGAGGCAAACGTTGCAAAATACAGCCCGCTATGGGGGTAACGGATGATACCGGAGCTTTTAGCCCCCGCAGGAAACAGCGAAAGACTCAAAACGGCATTCCGCTTCGGTGCGGATGCAGCCTACTTAGGCATGCGCTTCATGAGCCTTCGCAATTTTGCGGACAATTTCAATACGGATGAACTGCATGAAGCATGTGCGTTTGCGCACATGCTTCATAAGCGAATTTTCGTAACCTTAAACGCTTTCGCAAATGACAACGATATAAAGGAACTCCCCGCGCTTTTGCAATGCATTGCCGATGCGGGTGCGGACGCAATTATCGTAAACGACCCGGGCGTAATACGCATCGCGCAAAAAACCATACCAAAAATGCCGCTACACTTAAGCACGCAGGCAAACACACTCAATACCGAAACAGCGCTTTTCTGGCATGAGCTCGGCGTTAAGCGCATTATCCTCGCGCGCGAGCTATCTCTATCCCAAATCGGCGAAATGCGCATAAAGTTGCCCCAAACGCTTGAGCTTGAAATGTTTGTGCACGGCGCCATGTGCGTTTCCTATTCCGGCCGCTGCCTTTTGAGCAACTACATTGCCGGACGCGACAGCAATCGCGGAGAATGCGCGCAGCCATGCCGATGGGCCTACGAGCTTCGCGAGCGCGGCAAAGACGGAGAGTATTTTAAAATTGAGCAAGATGAGCGCGGAACGTACATACTCAACGCTAAGGACTTAAACCTCATTCGGTACATCGATAAGATTGCAGAAATAGGCATTGACAGCATAAAAATCGAAGGCCGCATGAAATCCATCGGCTATGTTGCCACTGTAGTGAACGCCTATCGTATGGCGCTTGATGCATACGGTCGCTTAGAGGCTTTGGATGAGCGCGTTTTAGCGGAACTCGAACGCGCGAGCCACCGC
>JAEZLG010000103.1 GCA_023435855.1 Bacillota bacterium
GTATCTACCGTACCGATGAAACGACCTATGCTGAAAAAAGACTGATGGTGCTCGATTACGATGCGGAAGCGCTCGACGACGCGGAGCGCGCAGAGCTTGAACGCGGCCTTGCCTTTGATGATCTTAACGGAATAAATGCATATTTAGAAAGCGCCGAGAGTTAGTGCTTTCACGCTTTCGCACGCTAGGCCATAGGCCTTGGCCCACGCGAGGACGCAGGCCTCGGCCCGTAGGGCTCCGGCTTCGCCGGACGTGAAGGGCTCCGGCTTTGCCGGATGCGTGCATGTCTTGCGAGCCGTGTAAACAGTCCGTGCAAATGAAATTTGCTTACCCTGTAGGCGGGATAATTTTCATCCCGCCATGTTTTTTTCGCTCGCACAAAAGTTCGTATTTTCTAAACCCTCGGTTGTGGAAAACATAATCGCATGTTAGAATATGGGAAGGAATTATTAGGTATGGGTCAACTCTTCATACCTTAACGATCTGGAGGAAAGCGCTTGGTCATTCTCGGTATCGATCCCGGGTATGCCATTTTGGGCTATGGTGTCGTGCAAAAAGGCCCGAACATGTTTTCAGCCGTGGATTACGGTGTCATTGAGACCACGCCTACAATGCCTTTTCCCGAACGCCTCGAAAAGCTCTACCTCGGCATGCGCCAGTTAATAGGCCTTTATAAACCCGATGAGATTGCATTCGAGGAGTTGTTTTTTGCAAGAAACGTTACCACCGCGCTTCAGGTAGGTGCAGGCAGAGGTGTCGCTGTTCTTGCGGCACAGCAATCCGGTGTAGCGTTATTTGAATATACACCCATGCAGATAAAACTTGCTGTTACCGGCAACGGCCATGCCGATAAAAAGCAGGTGCAGCAAATGGTGAAAATACTCCTTTCGCTCAAGGCGGCTCCAAAGCCCGATGATGCAGCGGACGCGCTTGCTGCGGCAATCTGTCACGCCAATACCAACCGCTTTGCCGTAGAGGAATTCCGTATCAAATAAAGGGGCGGAAAAAATGTACGCACATATAAGAGGAACGGTAGAGGAAGTAGCGCATGACCGCGCCGTAATAGAAGCGGCCGGGGTTGGGTATGAGCTTTTCTGCTCAGCAAATACCTTAAAGCAGCTCAAGGCAGGCGACACCGATAAACTCTATACGCATTTTCATATTACGCAGGATGCCGTAGCGTTGTACGGGTTTAAGTCTACCGAGGAGAGAGGGATGTTTCGTCGTCTCATCGCGGTTACGCGCGTGGGACCAAAGCTTGCATTAAGTGTTCTTAGCATCCTCTCCGTATCCGATATTGCAACCGCCATCCTAACGGAAAATGCTGCCGCGTTTGACCGCGTGCCGGGTATGGGGCGAAAAACCGCTGCACGCGTGCTCCTCGAATTGAAGGAAAAGGTCTCCGCTGACGAAATGCAACTTCCGGGCGGCTCTAAAGCAACACCCGGTAGGCTCGATGTACGGAGCGAAGCTGTGGCTGCACTTGTATCCTTAGGGTACGATGGTGTGAGCGCAGGCCGTGCCGTGGCTGCGGTTCCCGACAGCGAGAAAGTGGAGGATGTTATCATGGCTGCCCTTCGTGAGCTTGCGCGGAAGGGATAAAATTATACGATTGTAAGCGATACTATTAGAGGGATATTACATGACCGATGACCGACTAATAACCTCGTCCATGCTTATAGAGGACGAGCAGGAATACAGCCTGCGCCCGCGCTTTTTGAGTGAGTACATCGGACAGTCCGAGGTCAAAGAGCACATGCGCATCTACATCGGCGCAGCAAAGCAGCGCAAGGAGCCGCTCGACCACGCGCTTTTGTACGGTGCCCCGGGGTTAGGGAAAACCACGCTTGCTGCCATCATCGCCAACGAAATGGGTGGTAACCTTCGCGTTACCTCAGGCCCCGCTATAACCCATGCGGGCGATCTCGCAGCAATACTCACAAACCTTTCTGCAGGCGACGTGCTTTTCATCGATGAAATACACCGACTCAATGCGAATGTCGAAGAAATTTTGTATCCTGCCATGGAGGACTACGCGCTCGACATCATCATCGGCAAAGGCCCCGGTGCACATTCCATAAGGCTTGATTTGCCGCATTTCACGCTTGTCGGTGCTACCACGCGCATGGGACTTTTGACCTCGCCGCTTCGTGACCGCTTTGGGATCAAAGAACAGCTTCAGATGTACGAGCCAAAGGATTTAAAGCTTATTATTGAACGAAGCGCCGGTATTTTGGGCGTTGAGATAGACGAAGAGGGGGCACTCGAGATTGCCTCGCGCTCACGCGGTACCCCGCGCGTCGTGAACAGGCTATTAAAGCGTGTACGCGATTATGCACAGGTCTGTTGCAATGGCATAATCGATATCGAAACCGCGCGCGCAGGGTTAAATATGCTCTCCATCGACGAGCTTGGGCTCGACGCGGTGGACAGGCGTATGCTTCTTGCTATGATTGAGAAATTTGCAAACCGCCCGGTTGGACTCGACACCATAGCAGCCGCCACGGGCGATGACGCGACTACCATAGAGGATGTATATGAGCCCTACCTATTGCAGCTCGGGCTCATCGCGCGCACACCGCGCGGAAGGATTGTACTTCCGGCAGGCTATAAGCACATGGGGTATGCGCAGCCGGTTGTTTCCCAACAAGAGCGCATGGATTTTTAATATCAAATACATTTACATGAAATTATCGGAAGGAGGGCTTTTTGATGTTCGGCAGCAAAGCAAAGCAGTTGGAGGAAGCGCTTAGAGTAAGCGAAGCAAAAATCGCAGTGTTAACAGAACGCAACGAGGAATTAAACAGCCAGCTAGCGGGCTATCACGCCAAGGAGGAGGCCATCATCGGCGCGCTCACCGAGGCAAAATCTGCCGCCGCACGCATCGTCACCGCCGCTGAAAAGGTGCGAAACGATACGATTGAGGACGCGGAGCAAAATAAAAGGCTCGCCGCCGAGGAAGCCGAGCGCGTCATAGAAGAAGCACTTGCGCATGCGGAGGAGATTAGACTCGATGCGCGTCAAAAGGCAGATGAGCTACTTATAGGTGTAGAGA
>JAEZLG010000118.1 GCA_023435855.1 Bacillota bacterium
GTTATAAAGTTCTACCCATGCACCGCGGTCTCCGTCCTCATCAGCAAGGTCATAGCGGTTGCCTATGAGCACCTCGTTTATACGGACGGGGTCTATCTCTGTCATATCGGAAAATTCAAGGCTCTCAAAACGCACAGATGCGTTTTCTGCCAAGGGAGTGGGGAAGGCGGTGAATTTGCCGTCTTCGGTCACGCTTACGCCCTCGGGCATGTCTTGTCCCCAACTAAGCCTTGCGCATTCCGTCAGCAGGTTATCGTACAGAATAAGATATGTGTCATCGGTGCCGAGCTTAAAAGGTGCACAAATTTCGCCGCCGCCCATAACGCGCTCTTTGCCCGTGAAGAAGATGAGCGCATACTGGCCGGGCTGGAGTATTTCCCCTTCAATCTGCCACTTCTGAGGGTTTGTTTCGTCGTCGGTTAGATAATAGGAGGAAAGAAACAGCGGGGAGGAGGAGCTATTATAAAGCTCCGCATATGGATAAAAGCCGCCGTCGGAGGAAGAAATACTCTCATTTTTAGGGAGTACCTCACTGAGCCTTAAATCATCCGGCCCCGCGCTGTAGATAAGATCTTCAAGCGAGTCGAAAATAGGCTGGTTGTTCTTTACTCCGGGTGTGGGAGCTGCGCAATATCCGTAGCTGAAATCATCTTTCATTACATAGGAAACATCGCTCTTGAGCTCGGGGAGCGTTAGCTGCTGCAGTAAATTATAATACTCATCGCTCAAAAAAAGCGTTTCGCCGGCTTTTGATAAACCAAAGCTTGTGCAAAGCGGTTCATCTTGTCCGGAGGCAACGTTGTCACAATATATAATTAGATATCCTCCCGCCGGTATCGTAACATCGGGGAACACCCATTTATGCGGTTCACGGAGATTGTCGCTAAAGCCATAGCCTTTTAAAGAAATATCTCGGTTGGACGCATTGTAAAGTTCAACCCAGTCCGGCGTGCCGAGGTTTTCGTGTACGAGACTTCGCACATTTGATGAAACCGCTTCGCTGATGAAGATGGGCGAATTAGCCTCTGGGCTTAGCTGAATGCTGCCGCAGGAGGCAAATATAGCTGTAACAAGAGCCGCACATAGAATAAGAGCGGCAGTTTTAAAGCGAATCATGGTTTTCATGAAAATCATTATAACACAAATACCCGTACTTGAAAGTCTGAGAAATGTGACAGGATGAAGATTATGTCGTAAATTCGTACAATTATGACAAGACCAGGTTCTGCCTTGCCTTGTGAAAACAGGAATATTATAATGAACGTAAGAATAAATGAGGTGAAATTTCATGTCCGCCAAGCAAAAAATTCTCATTTGTGACGATCAACCCATTATTCATGAAACACTCGGTGTCTATTTGGATAATGAGGGCTTCTCCTATATTTCAGCGATGGACGGGCAGACTGCGCTCGATATGACGGAGGCTCAAAAACCTGACCTCCTTATTTTGGATCTTATGATGCCCGTAAAAAACGGTATTGAGGTATGCCGCGAACTTAGGTCGAAAAGCCGCATCCCCATAATTATGCTTACCGCTAAGGGTGAGGAGATCGACCGTGTTTTAGGCCTCGAGCTTGGCGCGGATGATTACATCGTAAAGCCGTTTTCAGCACGTGAGGTTGTGGCGCGGGTTAAAGCTGTCTTAAGGCGTATCAACGCAGCGAACCGGGAGCCTGAAAAGCTTATACGCTATGACAGGCTTGAGGTTAACATAGCAAGCTATGAGGTAAAGGTTGATGGCATTGCCATCCCGTTTACGCCTAAGGAGGTTGAAATATTACATCTTCTTGCGTCGCACCCGGGGCGCGTGTTTGAACGCGAGCAGATACTTTCCCTCGTATGGGGATATGATTATTTCGGCGATACACGGGCAGTCGATACACAGATTAAGCGTATCCGACAAAAACTCCCCGAGGAGGGGATGAGCTGGCACCTCAAGACCGTTTACGGCGTCGGCTATAAATTTGAGGTGCAGGCATGAAGAAAACCATACTCTTTAAAATACTCGGACTTGTTTTGTTATCGGTCATATTGAGCGCCGCGCTTACGGCGCTCGTTTTCAGCTATTCCGGAAGAATGGTGTTTTCCTCCATCAAGGCGCAGGAACTTGCACCGCGCGCCGCTTACATAGCGGATATTACATCAGGGTATCTGCAAGGCTACATAGGTCCGGTTGAATTTAAGCGCACCATTGAAACAGAATACGCAATTTGGGATGCTGCGCTCTACATCTACAGCGCGGACGGAGAATCTGTTGCGCGACCCGTTGGCCCGATGGGCGAAACGGCACAGACACTTTTAGATAACGGCTATGTTGCTCAGGTGCTCGCCGGGGAGAAGCTATATTATCCGGACACCGCCAAAAAAGAAGGCGTGGTAATCGGCCAGCCGGTCATAAGTGATTTTGGTTATACAATCGGCGCGGTATTCCTTGTGAAGCCACTTAAAGAGGTTAACGCTGCACTTAACGGGCTTACCATAGCGCTTGTTGCGAGTATGGTGATATCGCTTGTGTTGATGTTGCTGCCCGCCTTCTTCGCCTCTCGCGGACTCACGAAACCTTTAAGGCAGATGAACAGCGCAGCGCAAGCCATGTCGCAGGGTGATTTCTCCGTTCGCGCCTACGAGGGCGGCAAAGATGAAGTATCTCAGCTCGGCCGCTCACTCAACCTTCTTTCTTTTGCACTTTCAAAAACCATAAGCGAGCTTACGTTTGAAAGAAATCGTTTACGCGCAGTGCTTGACGGGCTTCGCGAGGGGATCGTGGCCATTAATGCGCAAAAGGAGCTTACGCATTGCAACCCCTCAGCCGTAAAGCTTCTCGGCGGCGGGTCTGAGATGCACTGTGAAGAGATCTTGGAATTTAAAGCTGTGCTCGACTTGCTTTCCGAAACAGTTGCTTCGGGCACGTCCCAAGTGCAGGAGTTGAAACGAAACGGCGTTGTACTCCATGTGACAACGACCGCACTTCTTCATGAGAGCGGTGCATCGGAAGGTGCTGTGGCGTTATTACAAGATGTGACGGAGTCGGAACGTCTCGAGCAGACGCGCCGCGATTACGTGGCAAACGTATCCCACGAGCTTCGCACGCCCATCGCTTCCATACGAAGCCTTGCGGACGCTTTAAATGACGGACTCATAAAAAAGCAAGAAGACAAACAGAGGTACTATGGGTATATTTTGAAGGAATCGCTAAGGCTGTCGCGGCTTATTGACGATCTGCTGGAGCTTTCGCGACTGCAATCGGGTGCTGTGGCGGTCACCAAGCAGAAATTCGACCTAAAAGAGCTCCTATACGATTTGGCGGATCGCTATAGGAATGCAACTGAGGAAAAGGGATTATCAATTCAACTCGATTTAGGGGAGGAAGAACTTTACGCATACAGCAATCCCGACCGTGCGGAGCAGGTGCTCATTGTGCTGCTTGACAATGCCGTCAAGCATACGTTCTCGGAAGGCGAAATAAAGCTTAGCGCGCATGTAGAAGGGGATAAGTACCATGTATGTGTCAAAAACCCCGGCAGCATCAACGAAGAGGATGCGGAGCACCTGTTTGAGCGCTTTTTTAAGATTGATAAGTCTCATTCCGGTAGCGGCACGGGATTAGGACTGGCAATTGCGAAAGAAGTGCTCACTCTCTTAGGAGAAATGATTTCCGTAAAGGCAGAAAACGGTAAAATTGCATTCAGTTTTACGCTTGACCGTTATGTAAAGTGACCGTTTTGTGGCAAATTTTCAAAAAAGCGCGGCGCATTATTTTTACAATGCGCCGCTTGTGCTATAATGAAAGTAATAATTTGGGGGTGTATATCGATGAGCGCACATAAAATACTCGTTGCGGACGACGATAAAATCGTACACGAATCGCTCGGCATCTATTTAAAAGCCGAAGGCTATGACGTGGTAGATGTTTATGACGGAAAATCCGCGGTGGAAGCCCTCGACCCTGAGATTGCGCTTTGCGTGCTCGATATCATGATGCCGGCTATGTCGGGTATTGAGGTGTGCAAGGAGATACGCAAAACTTCGCGTGTGCCGATTATCATGCTTACCGCCAAAGGCGAGGAGATTGACCGCATTTTAGGCCTAGAGCTCGGTGCTGACGATTACATCGTAAAGCCGTTCAGCCCGCGTGAGGTCGTCGCACGTATCAAAGCGGTCCTTAGGCGCACCACCGAACAGCAGCATTCCGATGATGAAGGTGTTGTGGTGCATGAAAGCCTTGTAATCGATATCAAAAGCTATACGGTCACACTCAAAGGCCAACCTGTCATTTGCACACCAAAGGAGATTGAGATACTCCACATGCTTGCGTCCAACCCCGGGCAGGTGTTTACAAGAGAGCAACTTCTTAACAGGGTTTGGGGCTACGATTTTGCGGGCGAAACCCGCACGGTGGATACACATATTAAGCGCATCCGCGCCAAGCTCGATAATACGGGGCTAAACTGGAGCATCAAGACCATCTACGGAGTGGGTTATAAATTTGAGGTTGAGTAAATGAGGAGCGTTTTCTTTCGGCGCTTGCTCGTTGCGTTAGTGATAGCCATGCTGCTTGCCTGCGCGTTTTTAGTGGCTGGCTATCTTTATTTGAGCAGGGATACCTATACAGATATTCGACTTCAGGAAATGCACTCCGAGGCGAACGCCATTACGGAGCTGATTATAGAGCGCCAAAATGGAGAAATCAGCAATGCGGCGTTTGACCGGCTCTATCATGCGCTCCTCTCGGATACGAGCTTGGGCGTAATTTTGATTGATCCAAACGGCAACCCCATATCGCGCGGTTACCGCATGTTCCGCTTAAACGCGGCGGATGCGGCTGTTGCCTTTCAGACACAAATAAATAAACTTCTCCTCGGCGGTTCAGTGAGCGAAAGCAATTCCGATATAGATGGTCTGGGACGTGTTGTAATCGTCGGGGAGCCTCTTAACGGTGAACAGGGCGGTATTTCCGGTGTGCTTATCGTAAAGTCCCGCGCGGATATCATTGCGGCTTCTGAGCGTAAAAACTCTTCTCTGTTTCTTGCTATAACGCTCGTAGTACCTGTATCGATGCTTCTTGTAACACTTCGCATTCGACGAATCACAGGCCCTCTGCACGAAATGAGTGAGGTTGCCATCCAAATGGCCAAAGGCAATTTCGATATCCGTGCAGATGAGAGTGAGCCGGGTGAGGTAGGTGTGCTTGCACACGCGCTTAACGATTTGTGCGAAACGCTTTCAGGCACCATCTACCAACTCTGTTCTGAAAAAGGGCAGCTTGATGAAATACTCCAAAGCCTCACCGACGGTGTTGCCGTTACGGATTCATTAGGTATGCTCACGCATTATAATATAGCGCTCATGCGCATGTTCGGCGCTGTGAAGGTAGAAAAGCGTGAGGAGCTTATTACAGACAGCATGGTGTGGAAGTCATTTGATGAGGTGTTCCATTCCGGTACGCCGCAAACCGTAACCTATCCTATGGCGGGAGAGAGAACGATTTGGATCACCATTTCGCCCGTTATGGACGGGGAAGGGAACCGTACAGGCGTGGTGGGGCTTTTTAAGGATATGACGGAGATGGAACGGCTCGAGCAGACACGCCGCGAGTATGTAGCCAATGTTTCGCACGAACTTCGCACACCGCTGACTGCTGTAAGAGGGCTCCTGGAGCCTCTTGCCGATGGTATGGTTAAAAGCGAGGAGGATAGGCAGCGCTATTATAAAATAATGCTGCACGAGGTGATACGCCTTTCGCGCCTCATAACCGATATGCTGGAGCTTTCGAGGTTCCAATCCGGAACGGAATATATGGAGCTTTCCCGCGTTAATATAGATACACTTGTGCGAGATATAGCAGAAGGTTATGCAGGCACAGCGAGCAATAGTGGTGTTGAACTCATCGTGGATGCCGAAAACAACCCTGACGCATTGACCGATGCGGACCGTATTGAGCAGGTGCTTGTAATACTTCTTGATAACGCCATGCGTTATACGCCTAAGGGAGGCAGCATCACAATATCTGTTCGAAACGGGAAACGATTGCTCGTTAGCGTAACCGATACGGGTTGCGGTATACCGGAGGCAGATCTGCCGCATATTTTTGAACGCTTTTACAAGGTGGACAAGTCTCGTAACGAAGGCGGCACGGGCTTAGGTCTTTCCATCGCAAAATACATCATGGATAAGCTTGACGAAACTTTTACAGTAGACAGTGAGCTTAACAAGGGGACGCGATTCACGTTCAGCGTAAAAAAATTCGTATCAAACGCCATCCCCCTAGGGCCTGCTAGCGAGGAGCGCATCTTATATAGTTCGGGCAGCTCCAAGGAGCAAAAAACGAAAGAACCCGAGGTGGATGCACCCTATGAGGTACTCGTAGCGCCGCAAAAAAAAGAATCTCTTCAAAAAGAACCGCAAAGACAGCCCAGAAAGCGCGAAAAAACATGAGCGGCTGCCGGATTTGCCCACGTGAATGCGGTGCTGAGCGCTCCTTAGATGTAGGGCAATGCGGCGTGCACGGAGTGCCGCGAGTTGCGCGCGCGATGCTCCACATGTGGGAGGAACCCTGCATAAGCGGCTCACGAGGCTCGGGCGCTATCTTTTTTAGCGGCTGTAACCTTAGCTGCGTGTTTTGCCAGAATTACGACATCAGCCAATCCCTCTTCGGTACGGAAACGGATGAAGAACGCCTTTCCCATATTATGCTTTCCTTGCAGAATGCAGGTGCACACAACATAAACCTCGTTTCGCCAACGCCGCATGTTATTGAGATTATCAAAGCGGTAAAATGCGCTAAGGAGCAAGGGCTGACAATTCCCATCGTGTACAATACCAATGCCTACGAAAAGGCAGAAACGCTGCATGCGCTTAAAGGAGTCGTTGACATCTACCTGCCGGATATCAAATATGTGACACCCCTTGTTTCCGAGCGGTATTCGGGCGTATCCGATTATTTCCGATATGCATCGGAGGCGCTTAAAGTTATGTGGCAGCAGTGCGGGCAGCTGATTCTCGATGATGACGGCATCGCAAAACGAGGGATTATCGTTAGGCACCTTGTTTTGCCGGGGTCGGTGGACGAAGCTCGCCGCGTACTGGACTTTTTAAGTGAAAATTTTCCTTTGCAAATCGCTGTATCACTCATGTGCCAGTATGTGCCTATGTATAAGGCAAACTTTTCGCCGCTCAACAGAAAACTCTTGAAACGCGAATATAACAGAGCTGTGGAATACTGTATAGAAAAAGGCTTTACGAATGTTTTTGTACAGCATTTTTCTTCAGCGGACAATACGTTTACGCCCATCTTTGACGGCAACCTGAACGGATTATGAATAAAATGTAAAAACCCGATAATATATCACATTTTTGAGGTTAACCGCTTGCATTATGGTCGTTGAGATGCTAGCATAATGATAACGAATAGCATTCGTACCGTCCGCTCGGGAAAGAACAGTAATCTTCATTGTTTTTCCTCCAAACAAAAACACCGAACTACTTCCTCAAACTTCATATGCTGAACAGTGTGGGCAGCTGAACGGCATCAGAAAACCGGGCGGATTTATTGTAAAGGAGCTTCCTTTCATCGGAAGCTCCTTTTTCTGTGTCCGCATGCATAGAGTAAATATGAGGTGAGAACATGCGGCTAAAAGAACGACTTATATGTATTGCTGTCGCGGTGTGTATTGCCGCGTATTTGATATGGATGCCGCCGTATATAGATCGCGGCTTAAAACAGGACCCCTATTCGCAATGGGTCATGCCTGAGGAGGAGGGGTATACAGGCATCCTTACCGTATGGCACATTGTGGGCTTTAAGCCCTATACGGGAAGCATCGGCGAATGGCTGAAGGACTGTGCAAAGAAATTTGAGAAAAGGCATTACGGCGTTTACATTGAGGTACTTTCGATGGACGTTTCGGAGTGCGAAGCACGCTTATCGCGCGGGGAAATTGCGGATATCTATTCGTTCCCTCTGGGATGGGGTTATGCGGAGCAGTTTTTACCGCTCCAAAACCGTTTTCACGGCTTATTGAACGGGCTTATCGAAACAGGCAAGCAGGATAGCGTTTTATATGCGGTGCCATTTATGGCATCCGGATATACGCTTTTGACGAACACAAGGCTTTTGCAGGAGCGTAAGGTAACGTTGCCTACGGAAGTAACGAAAGAATGGCTCAACGAAGCTGCAGCAAAACTTACCTATGAAACAGGAAAGAGAAGAAAAGTAAAGTATGACGGATTAAGCGGAAGCCCCGTTGCCGCCGTACTTACAGGTGCAGCCGTTCCTGTGGTAGATATTAACGTTTTTAAATCACAGCGTGCGGGAATGGCGGTAACGGATCTTCGCACAGCAGGGGATATGGCCCGTCTGCTAAGCGCAGGCAAGGGGTTTTCGTTTGATGCACTCCCAATCTATAACTACACCGACCTTGTACAGTATCTCGGCATAGCACGCGGGATTGAAACAAGAAAGATCGAGTATGCCTATGAATTTATGGAGATCGTGCTCACAGAAGAATCACAGACTTCGCTTCTTAAACTTTGCGTTTTCCCCGTGCGTGATCTATCCGAAACTGTATTTGAACCCGCTGTCGTACAGAATGTGTACGAGCGAATGAGAACGCCTGTAGTGCCGAACGCATTTTTGTACCAACGCTATAAGGATGCGCTTGTTGAAGCGGCGAATCGTGCGCTCAATGGAGAGGAAGCAGGGAGGGTAGATTTTTTTGCACGCATGGATGAACTTGTGAACGACCGTGAAATCAAGTAGAATAGAAGAGGAGTAGAATGCTGGAACACTTCCGGCAGACCGGAGATAGTATGCAATCAAATTTAACAAAACTTCTCAAGCTGCTTGCGCCGCTTCATGTTCGCGAGGATATGGAAATGCGCGCTCTGACATCGATTCGTATCGGGGGGCGGGCGCTTGCGTTCGTGGAACCGAAAACGTCAGAAGAGCTTCTCCTTGCGTTAAACGCTGCGAGAGACTATGATATTAAGCCGTTTATCATGGGCAACGGAACCAACCTTCTCATAAACGACAGCGGGTTTGATCGGCTCGTTATCCGTATCGGTGAAGCCTTTTCGTATGCAAGAAAGACCGAAGCCGGCATAGAGGCGGGTGCAGGTATGCTTTTAAGCGAGCTTTGCCGCACGGCAGCAACTTTAGGCATAGCAGGAATCGAATGGGCGAGCGGTATCCCGGGCTCTGTGGGCGGTGCTTTGGCTATGAACGCCGGCGCATATAACGGAGAGATTAAGGATTATGTTTGCCGCGTGGATTATTTAGAAAACGGCGAGTTTTTCTCCGTAAGGCCCAATGTTGAAGATTTTTCTTATCGAAAAAGTGCTTATGCGGCACCGAACCGTATCGTACTTGCTGCGGAGTTCGCACTTACAAGTGATGACAGTGCCGCTATCTTTGCTCGAATAGACGATTTTTCAAGGCGCAGGGCGGAAAAACAGCCTCTTGAATACCCAAGTGCGGGCAGTGTTTTCAAACGCCCCGTGGGGCACTATGCAGGCGCGCTCATAGAGACAGCCGGTATGAAAGGTGCAAAAAACGGAGGCGCACAGGTAAGCGAAAAACATGCAGGCTTCATCATCAACACAGGTGATGCAACCTTTCAGGATGTGCTCGGTCTAATACGTATGGTGCAAAAACGCGTGTATGAGACGAGCGGTGTAACACTCGAAACAGAGATAAAAATCATTGAGGCGGAGAGCTGAGCATGAATCTGATCATCGTTACAGGACTATCGGGCGCGGGCAAAACGCAAGCGCTCAGGCGTATAGAGGATGCCGGCTATTTTTGTGTGGATAACCTCCCTTGCCAAATGTTGCAGGGGTTTGTACAGCTTTGTGAAAAGGCAACGCCTCCGGTGGAAAATGCGGCTGTCGTCATCGACAGCCGAGAAAGCGTATTCCGATACGATGTAGAAAGTGCCGTTAAAGGCCTTGGAACACTCGGTGCAAAATACGAGATTATATTTTTAGAATGCCGCGACGAGGTACTGGAGCGTCGTTATAACGAAACGCGCAGGCGGCACCCCATGGCAGAAGACATTCGCGAGGGGATCCGCATTGAGCGCGAGCTTTTAAAGCCATTTCGCTACCATGCAAGCCATATCATCGACACGAGCGACATGAAGCCGCTTGAGCTCACACATGAGCTTGAAAATATCCTAAGGGGCAGCTTTAACTGTGATTTCCTCATCACCTTCGAAAGCTTCGGCTACAAGCGCGGTGTGCCGTTTGAGGCAGATTTCGTATTTG
>JAEZLG010000135.1 GCA_023435855.1 Bacillota bacterium
TCAAGATAAGATCTCCCATTCGAAAGAAGTAAGACCCCTTGAAGACTACAAGGTTGATAGGCCGAAGGTGTAAGCGCAGTAATGTGTTGAGCTGATCGGTACTAATAGGTCGAGGGCTTGATCTCAATACGGAGAACGCGCAGCGTTCGACGCGTGCGCAGGGAGTAACGCGACCGCAAGGGAGCGGAACGACCATGTGCACGGAAAGTGATTTACGAAATCCTATGCAGTTTTCAAGGTGTTCCAATGGAAGGGCGCAAGCCCGACCAGGAAACAACACCTTGCCATTCCGGTGGTTAAGCGAAGGGGTCCCACCTGTTCCCATTCCGAACACAGTCGTTAAGCCCTTCTACGCCAAAAATACTGTGCTGGTGACGGCATGGAAAGATAGGTAGCCGCCGGATCCCAATCAGAAAAGTGACCGTTTAGGTCACTTTTTTGTGTTGATTTATATTTTTAGAGCCATGCGGCATACGCATAATTGAATACTGGTATCTAGGAGCTAACATGGTGATTCTCCGTAACCGCCAAATAAACCGATGTTGACAAATATGGATTGCCAACTAATAATGAAGTTACTCTAAAGCTGCTTTGTTCAAAGGAATAACGAAACCGCATTTTTATTTGATTTGGAGGAAGCGATAGTGAATAAGAGATTAACATGTTCCATCTGCTTGTTGTCGTTATTGCTACTTCTTTCATCATGCGGCAAATATGCGGAAGTAAACACAGTAAATGCATATACGCCGGAACAGATCGGCGATATGCTGATCGCTTTTTGTACGACAGACAAAGATGAACGCTACAGTAAATTGCTCGAAGGCGTGGATGAGCTGATGAAAAACATAACGGCTGCCCCCGCTAATGCGACCCCAGGTATCGTAATGGTTCCCGAATTAGATGCGCTGATTATAGATTATCATGCAGAGGTTGCAGCATATATGACAGACAAATTGAAGGAGAAGATAATTGCTAATCGTCAGCTATCTCGATTAGATAAAATTGCGGCTGAATGGAAAGTCTCGATAAAAGCTGAAAGAATTGAGATCGTAGAGGTGAGTGGCGAGGACGGCAGGTATGAATTCACCATATATGCCGAATTAACAGACGCTGACGGTGCAGTAACAGATACGGAGCAACACGGTTCCTTTGTTATGAGCGATGGACTTGTGGATAGTTTATCATTTGATGGCGGGATGAAAGATTTGTTTGGAATGACGCAAGATGACTGGATGAAAGGTCTGCTTGGAATTATACAATAAGAAAGCAGCTGACGGACTCCATTCAAAACAAGCGTCCTTTCGTGGACGCTTGTTGCGTTATGTGCAAATTGCAAAATCAAATGCTGCTCATTTTGAAATGGAATTGAACGGAATGCGTATCCTCGATATGATAGGATGAGTAGTAAAACAGAGAGGCGCTTTGCGAATTTCATATATGAACATACAGCAACCCGTAATGGATAAGCTAACGCTGCTGCGACAGCATTTTGGGCATACCTCCTTTCGTCCCGGGCAGGAGGCGTTGATAGACGCACTACTTCATGGGCGGGATGTACTGGGTGTCATGCCCACGGGTGCGGGTAAATCTGCATGCTATCAGCTTCCGGCGATGCTCCTTAATGGAGTGACGCTGGTGGTATCACCTCTTATTTCTTTGATGAAGGATCAGGTTGCGGCGTTGTCGCAAGCGGGTGTACCCGCAGCGTTTATCAATTCTTCTTTAACCGACGCACAGTATCGCGAGGTATTCCGCCTCGCAAAAGACGGAAAATACAAATTGCTGTATATTGCTCCGGAGCGGCTTATGACTTCGGATTTTTTAGAGTTAGCGCAAAGTATCAGCATCCCCGTTTTAGCTGTAGACGAGGCGCATTGCGTCTCCCAGTGGGGTCAGGATTTTCGTCCGAGCTATTTAAAAATCACAGAGTTTCTGCGCGCTTTACCTAAGCGGCCCGCGGTAGGCGCTTTTACGGCTACAGCTACAACACAAGTCAAGGCGGATATCGAAAAACTTTTGGAGCTAAAAAAAGCCTTACGTATCACCACCGGTTTTGACCGGCCCAATCTCTATTTCTAGGTGGTACGCCCCAAACGTAAGGATGCATATTTGCGGGAATACGTCTCCAAACGACGTGATCAAAGCGGGATTATCTACTGCGCTACGCGTAAAACGGTGGAGGCTGTATGCGAAAGTCTAAGGCAACAAAGCTATGCGGCTACACGCTACCACGCAGGGCTAAGTGATGAGAAAAGGCGGCGCAATCAGGAGGACTTTGTTTATGATCGCGCGCAAATCATAGTGGCGACCAATGCATTCGGCATGGGAATCGATAAATCCAATGTCTCCTATGTGCTTCACTACAATATGCCAAAAAACTTGGAGAGCTATTATCAGGAAGCAGGCCGCGCCGGACGCGACGGAACAGCCGCTCGCTGTACACTTCTTTATTCGGTGGGAGATGCACAAACCGCTATGTTCCTTATTAAAAACTCCGAGGAAAACACAGCGCTTACCGAAGAAGAAAGGGAGATACTGCTTAAACGCGATATGGAGCGCCTCAACAAGATGATCGGATACTGCAAGTCCGCTGTTTGTCTGCGCGGGTATATTCTTAATTATTTCGGCGAAAGGCATGTAAGCGAATGCGGCAGCTGCGGAAATTGTACGGGCGTATATGAGATGAAAGACATTACCGTTGAGGCGCAAAAGATACTTTCGGCTGTAGCCAGAGCAGAAAAAAAGTATTCTCATGGGTTTGGCATTACCTTAATTATCAGGATGCTTCACGGCAGCAAGGAGAAGCGTATTCTCCAATTGGGGCTTGATACGCTTCCTACCTACGGCATTATGCACGACATAGACCGAAGCCGCATCAGGGTATATATAGATCACCTTATTGCCGAGAAGTATATGACCTTGAGCGAGGAATACCAAGTTCTGCGTCTTACGGAGCACGCTGGTAAAGTGCTTTTTAACGGCGAACGCGTCACGCTTACGGAGCGAGTTACGCAGCAGGAGAAAAAGAAACCCAGCTTGAAAAAGAGAAAAAAGCAAGCAACGGATACAGACGATACACTGCTCAATGCACTTAAGGCATTGCGTACCAAGCTTTCGCAGGAGGAGAATGTTCCGGCGTATATCGTATTCTCAAACGCTACGCTTTTAGATATGGCTGCAAAGCAGCCGGTTAGCATGGAGGAGTTCTTCTCGGTCTCCGGTGTCGGCGAGGTTAAGGCAAGAAGGTACGGAGTAGCCTTCTTGGAAACAATTAAAGAATGGACGAAAGCGAATAAGAATATCAAATAAACATAAAATGATAAAAAATACGGGTTATAGTTTATGAAAATCTTGCGTATATGAAATAAGGAATTGTACCTGCGGTTGCATGTATGCTATCATTTATGTTGATTACTTGGGAAAAATGGGGAAAGCATGAAACGCATATTTTTGACTCTTCTAACGACAACACTTCTTTTCGGATGTTTTCTTACCGCGAAAGCAGAGGGTGAAGTACAGACAATCCTTGTAAAAAGCCTCGAATTAAACCGTACAAAAGCTGCCTTTACACTCAAACAGGGCAAAGCTATGCCCGTGTTTTCGCTTACTGCTAAAGTGAAACCTTCAAACGCTACCGCACCTATGCTTAGCTTTGTCAGTTCAAACGAATCGGTTGCCACGGTGGACCAAGCCGGAGTTGTTACCTGCGTGGGCTTTGGTCAAGCGGTCATAACCGTTTCGACAAATGACGGAAGCCAAAAGTCTCAAAAATGCGTTGTTACCGTTAAGAAAACGGCTGTGACACGCATAAGCCTCGGGAGCGGAAGCTATACAATATCCATAGGTGCTGCAGAAGCGCTTGGCAAGACCACTAAGCTTGCTGCGGAGGTTGCGCCAAAAGACGCGTTTGACAGAAGCCTTACATGGTCAAGCTCGAATGAGTCTGTCGCCACAGTGGACCAAACGGGGCTTGTGACGAGCGTTAACTACGGAGAGGCGATTATCACTGCAAGCGCAAACGACGGCAGCTCAAAATCCGCAAGCTGTACCGTACGGGTGGAAAAGCTTAGCCTAAAAAGCATTGCCTTTAAAAATGCGAGCGAAACCATCGCAGCAGAGGCGGGCGGGGCTTTAGGAAAAAAGCTTCAACTATCGGCATTGGTTTCGCCGCAAAACGCATTTGATACATCGCTTCTATGGTCGAGTTCCGATGAATCTGTCGCCACGGTAGACAATAACGGACTTGTAACGAGCGTTGGCTACGGTACTGCAGTCATAACAGCCACTGCCGCCGATTTAGGTGGTGTGAGCGGCAGCTGTACAGTCAATGTCTCTTATGTGAAAATCAAAAAGATATCCCTCAACACCTCAAAGCTTTCCTTAACCGGCGGCGAGACATTTTTATTGAAGGCCACAGTATTGCCCGAGGACGCGACCAAGAAGGCAATCACATGGCAGTCG
>JAEZLG010000211.1 GCA_023435855.1 Bacillota bacterium
CCACATCGTAACGGTTGAGGATGCGAAGGTTTGTAAGCGACTCTATCCCAAACATCCCGCGGATATCCGCCGCGAGTGCATCGGCCTCCTGTGCTAGGTGTGTGCGTTTTTCCACATAGATTCTATATACCATTTTTAGATTCCCTTCTCTTTGGAGAATGCTTCAAGCGCGCGTCTGCCGATATCCGTGCGGTAGAACGCGTTTTCAAAACGAACATCCTTTACCGCCGTATATGCGGATTTGACGGCTTCTTTAGGCGTTTGACAAACAGCGGTCACGCCGAGCACCCTTCCCCCGCTCGTCAAAAGTCTGCTTCCCTCGCCCCGCGTACCCGCGTGGTACATAACCACGTTTTCTTGCTGCTTCTTTCTAAACGTTACTTCAAAACCTGTCTCATAAGCCTTTGGATAGCCGCGCGAGGTCATTACAACACAGCATGCGGACCCGTTTTGAAATTGCACATCTATTTCGTCGAGGCACTCTTCTTCTACAGCGAGCATAATCTCAAAAAGATCCGTATCTAAAAGCGTCAGCACCGCCTGCGTTTCGGGATCTCCAAAGCGGCAGTTGTATTCAATCACCTTTGGACCGTCTTTCGTGAGCATCAGTCCGAAGTAAAGGCAGCCTTTGAATTTTCGTCCCTCCGCGTTCATGGCCTTCAGCGTAGGCAGGAAAATGCGCTCCATGCAAAGTGCCGCGTCCGCTTCTGTATAAAAGGGATTTGGTGCGAGCGCGCCCATCCCGCCGGTGTTCGGCCCAAGATCGCCGTCATATGCACGCTTATGGTCGAGCGCGCTAACCATCGGCATAAGTGTTTTTCCGTCGGTAAACGCCAAAACGCTTACCTCATTGCCACTTAAGAATTCCTCAATTACAATGCGCCCGCCGCTCTCCCCGAACCGCTTTAGCTCCATAAGCTCGTGTACGGCGCTTCGTGCTTCATCAGTTGAATTTACAACGAACACGCCCTTGCCGAGCGCCGGTCCGTCCGCCTTTACTACGGTAGGATAGTCGATTAAGCGAAGGTACCGATAGGCTTCCTCCGATTTATCAAACTCCTTAAATTCGGCGGTGGGGATACCGTACTTTCGCATGAGGTTTTTAGAAAAAAGCTTGCTGCCCTCAATTTGAGCGGCTGCGCCACTTGGCCCAAAGCAACGTATTCCGATTGCATATAGGCGATCCACAAGCCCCAGTATGAGCGGGTCATCCGGCCCGATCACGGCAAAATCTATAGCGTTCTCTTTTGCAAAATCGACAATTGCGTCAAGGTCGGTCGCAGAAATAGGCACACAGGTAGCATAAGGCTCCATGCCGCCATTACCGGGTAGCGCATAAATTTTCGAAATCTTAGGGCTTTTTCTGAGCTTTTCTAAGATGGCGTGTTCGCGGCCGCCACCGCCTACAAGCATCACTATCATAGGCATCAATGGTGGAACAAGCGAAGCCCCGTAAAGAACATCGCCATTTTGAGTCTGTCACAGGCTTCAACAACCGCCGCGTCGCGTACCGAACCGCCCGGTTCCGCAATATACTTAACGCCGCTTTCATATGCGCGAAGAATATTATCCTCAAAGGGGAAAAACGCGTCGCTGCCCAGGGAAACTCCGTCTAAAAGCGCGATATGCGCTGTGCGCTCCTCCATTGTAAGAGGCGCGGGACGTTTTGAAAAATATCTCTCCCAGCCTTCTTTAAATGGGTCTTCCTCACGGCCTCCTATATAAAGGTCGATAAGATTGTCCCGATCCGGGCGCTTAACGAAGGAGAGAAACGGCAGTGCGAGCGTTTTCTCGTGGCGCCTGAGCCACCAAATATCCGCCTTATCGCCCGCAAGGCGCGTGCAATGGATGCGGGATTGCTGACCGGCGCCCACGCCGATGGTTTGTCCGTTTAGGGCGTAGCATACGGAGTTTGATTGCGTATACTTAAGCGTTATAAGCGCCAGCACAAGATCGCGCTTTGTGCTTTCATCAAGCGTGCTAAGCTTTGTAACAGGGTTTTGAAGGAGGATAAAATCAATTTTGGCGGCATTACGCGGCTGCTCGAAGGTAATGCCGAACACTTGCTTTCGTTCGATTTCGTCCGGCTCATAGCCCTCTTCTATCTCGATAATACCGTAGTTTCCGTTGCGCTTGGTCTTTAAGATGTTAAGCGCTTCCTTCGTATAGCCGGGTGCGATGATGCCATCGGATACCTCTCGCTTTAGAAAAAGTGCGGTCGGTTCATCGCATACGTCACTAAGCGCAACAAAATCCCCAAAGGAGGACATGCGGTCAGCCCCACGCGCGCGCGCATAGGCGCAGGCAATGGGTGAAGATTCAAGGCCCTCAATACCCTCCGCTGCGCATGCGAGCTGATCGGCTTCGCTTAGAGGAAGCCCTAGTGCTGCACCTGCGGGGCTCACATGCTTAAAGGAAGCCGCGGCCGGTAGGTTAAGCGCCCGCTTAAGCTCAATAACGAGCTGCCATGCATTGAGTGCATCTAGGAAGTTGATGTAGCCCGGCTGCCCGTTAAGTACCCGAAGCGGCAACCCTTGCTCTCTATAGATGCGTGCAGGCTTTTGGTTGGGGTTGCAGCCGTATTTTAAAGGAAGTTGATCCATTGTTAATCCTCCGAAGCGTAGTTGTTGAACAGCCTGTCGTCATATGTTTTGGTCGCAAGATTATAATTGCGCACA
>JAEZLG010000231.1 GCA_023435855.1 Bacillota bacterium
TAAAGGCGTACTACGTCACGCTGTGCACAAAGAGTATCATGGAGAATACCATAAAATAAGTCCAATCCAGCGACATGTGCGGTGGATTGGACTCCTTTTTAGACCGTTGAGCGGTTGAGCGAAACGGGCTGAAAACCCGCTCGCAAGCGAAATTTCGCAGAAATGGCCACAGACATTTCTGCGACAGCGCGTTAGCGCTGCTTCAGCGTTATAACTACGCGGCGGTTAGGCTCTTCGCCTTCGCTATGGGTGGTCACATAGGGGTGATTTTGGAGCGTGGCATGGAGCACGCGTCGTTCGTAGGGGTTCATAGGTTCAAGCGAACGGGGTTTGCCGGTGGCTTTCACCTGTGAAGCGAGACGGCGGGCGAGGCGAGTCAGCGTCTGTTCGCGCTTTTCGCGGTAGCCTTCGGTGTCGATATTGACGCGAAGATAACCTTCCTCTTTGCGGTTACGGTTAAGGCAAAGCGAGGAGAGATATTGAAGCGCATCGAGCGTTTCGCCGCGATGCCCGATTAAAATGCCCATTGTATCGCTGTCGATGTAGAGCTTAAGACCGTCCGCATCCTGCGCGGCAAGTATTTTAGCATCCACACCCATGCGGGAAACAACGCCCTTTAAAAATTCCGCTGCGCGGTTGCCCTCTGCGGCCTCTATCGTGTAATTGATTTTTTCTCTTGGTTCCTGCGGCCTTTCACTTTGCCGGCTTTGCTCGCGACGAGGACCGCGATCACTGCGGCTGCGGTCGGTGCGGGGCTTATCTACGCGAGGCTCGGAGTTTCGCGGCAAGCTTTTCTCGGGCTCTGAAAGACGTGCTTCCAAAGATACGGCTGCTGCGTCGACGCGCGGGCGCTCATTGCGGCGGGGCTGCTCAGGTCGATTCAAGCGCTGCTCGAAATTTCTTTCGCGGCGGGGCTCACGCTCAAAACTGCGACTTTCCCTGTGCCCTTCATGGCTTTGCATATATTCCGGAAGTATGATTTCCTCGGGTACGCGCTCGGTAAGCTTTACGACAGCGGGCTTGGCGCCAAGGCCAAATACGCCCTTTGTCTCCTGCTGTACGATTTCTATCTCGACTTCGTCGATGGAGGTGCCAAGCTCCGCGAGGCCGTTAAAGATTGCCTCGTCGATGGACTTGCCACTCGCTTCGATGCTTCTCATTTTTTATCCTCCTGCGCGGGTTCTTTGCGCGGAAATTTTTTGTTGAGCAGTAAGTTTATCCCAATACCGAATATGCTGCTGAGCGTCCAGTAAATGGCAAATGCGGCGCTGTTGCTTAAGCAGAAGACGAACGTCATGATGGGGAACATGTACATCATCATTTTGTTGGTCTTTTGCGCTTGCTCGTTTGCAGCAGACTGCGGTTGGTTCTTTTGCATAATCCACGAGGCAACAAGCTGCGCACCGGCGGAGAGAATGGGCAAAATGAACCAGCCGTTGTTAACCCCGGGATACATCTTATCAACAAGAGGCTGCATGATGGCGTTGTAGTTCGCTACGGCACTCTCGCCTGTTAAAAAGCGGAATGTTTCTACGGTTGCAATGCCGTCAGCGGTCTTCGTTGTGACAAGCTCGCGTACGGCAACCCCTATCTCAATTAGCTTATCCCAAATTTGCGGATTATCTTTTAGATATAATAACCTCGACAGATCCTGGGTCTTTAGAAATGTAGCGGCATCCATGATAACAGGCGTCATGCCGTTGTCAGCCTGCCAAATATTGTTGATCCAGAGGAATTTGAACGACGTAAGAAGCTGCTCTTGTTCTGCACCGGTCGTTACGAGAAGGCGAATCATCTGCTCGTAGGACCAGAAACCGAACGCAGCGATGAAGCAGAAGAAAAGCGGCATCGTGATGAGCATGGGAAGGCAGCTGCCCCACATGCTAACACCCTTTTCCTTCATGAACTTGGATTGTTCTTGCTGAAAACGCTGCGGATTATCCTTGTACTTTTTCTGCAGCCTTGCGAGGTCGGGTTGAATCTCGGCCATCTGCGCGCTCGATTTACGCGTTTTGATATCGGAAAAAACGGTGATGGCGCGGAGGATTACGGTGCTGATGAGAATCGTAAAAAATACGCTTCCGATGTTGGAATAAATCCATTTCATGGCTTCCAAAAACCATGTGGTCAAAAAGAAGTCGCCTTGCATTGAATTGCCTCGCTTTCAAAAAGCATCGCACCAAAGTAGAGAGGGTGCTGTAATTTTCAATGTAGTATGTGTTTGCGGCGGGAAGGGGGACTGCCTTCCTCAGCGATCTTCACCGCATGTTTTAGGATAAGGGTTTTGCCCCTTACCTTTATGGAACGGGGTCGTAGCCGCCTCTTGAAAATGGGTTGCACCTGAGCATGCGCTTCATGGCAAGCCATGTACCTTTTTTAAGGCCATGCTTTTCTATAGCCTCTGTGGCGTAGTGTGAGCAGGTGGGTATGTAGCGGCAGGACGCGGGCAGAAGCGGGGATACAAACGCCTGATAACCCCGTATCAAAGACAAAAGAGATATCTTAAGAAATGCCCTCATCGTTCCTGTTCCTTGAGTAGGTTCGCCTTGGTGATCAGATACCGCATGGAGGCGGCAAGAACACTAAACCGCTCCTCGACTGCGGCTTCGCGTGCGATAAAAATGATGTCGTAACCCTCTTTCATCATGGGGATGAGAGGGGTTATAATCTCGCGAAGACGGCGTTTAACGCGGTTTCTGACAACGCTGTTTCCTATTTTTTTGCTTACGGAAAAGCCGACGCGCACCCGTTTCTCCTTAGAGCGGGCGCACAACAGAACGAGTTGTTTGTTTGCGTTGGATTTTCCGACGCGGTATACGTGGCGGAAATTCTTGTTCCGCTTGAGTGAATAACAGCGTTTCATTGCGTGGTTTTGGCTTAACCTTTTTTATGCGTAAACCGCATGGAATCTTGTGCTGCACCGTACAACTGTACGGCGCAAACACCTGTTCTTTGATAAAAGCGCACGGCAAGCGAAGCCTGCCGTGAAGCGCGTTTTACGCGGATAGAACTTTTCTGTTCTTAAGCCGCCTGCGGGCGAGAACTTTTCGTCCGTTTGCGGTCTTCATGCGCTGGCGGAAGCCATGCACCTTTTTCCGCTGCCTTTTTTTGGGCTGGTAAGTTTGAAGCATTGCTCGATACACCTCACTTTACGTTGATCTTCTTCAGGGCGTTTGGTGCGAAATACGGCGTAGTGCGCAACAAAAGCGCGTACCCCGCGCCAAAAGCCCTGCATATTACAAGTACACCACTTGCTGACCATGGTTATCAGAAGTAGATTATATAAGAAAGCCGGTAGAAATGTCAAGAAATACGGTAGACTGCAAAGTGCTTATTTTCTTATTTTTCTGGAAGGACTGGATTTTTGCTTATTCAGTCACAAGATATGGTATTTTTCAATGGTACATATCACAAATTTTAAAAATTCATAAGTTAAGCGTGAAATTGCGCACTTGCCACAGCGGCACGGTTTTGTTATCATTAAAGACAAGCCTAGCTCCAGTCGAGCAAAGCAAGATATGGATATACTTGTAAGCCGCCCGCAGGCCGGCTTTTTTCATCGAACAGGGTTATCCACACAATTATTCACAAAATGGGATAGTTATCAACATTCGGGGGGTTTTGGGGCATGCAATCGGCGCAGTACGTTTGGGAAAAATCTATCATTGAGCTTAAAAAGCAGATGACAACGCCAAGTTTTGACACTTGGATATCTCCCATCGAACCGCTTTGTATTCGCGATAATGCACTTGTTTTGCTCGCGCAAAACAGTATCGCAAAAAACACGCT
Source organism: Bacillota bacterium (assembly GCA_023435855.1). Classification (GTDB taxonomy): domain Bacteria; phylum Bacillota; class Clostridia; order Christensenellales; family CAG-138; genus UBA7707. The sequence goes on from JAEZLG010000231.1 coordinate 3,790, forward strand.
TATCAACATCTATACGACTACCGTGACCAACGCTGTTAACAAGGCAAACGAAATGAGCCTTACCATATCCTTTGTCGATCCCAATGAAGCCAAGGATTACCGTGTGGAACAGGATACATTTTTAAATACATCTTCAACGTCTTCGCGCGATATGCAGCTAAATCCGAAGTTTACCTTCGATACTTTTGTTATAGGCAACTCCAACAGCTTCGCGCATGCGGCTGCAAAGGCTGTTGCCGACAATCCTTCCTCTGCTTATAATCCCCTTTTCATCTATGGCGGTGTAGGGCTTGGAAAAACACATTTGATGCATGCCATCGGAAACCATATTCGTTCCTCTAAACCCAAGGCTAAAATCATCTATGTAACGAGTGAAGCTTTTATGAACGAGATGATACTTGCCATACAGGAAAACAAAAACGCGCAGTTTCGCAACAAATACAGAAGCGTCGATGTACTTATGGTAGACGATATCCAGTTTATTTCCACGCGTGTGGGGTTACAGGAAGAGTTTTTTAATACCTTCAATGCACTACATACAAATGGAAGGCAGGTCATATTAAGCTCCGATAAGCCCCCCATGGAGATGCAAACCCTAGAAGTGCGTCTGCGCTCACGCTTTGAAGGCGGTCTTATCGCCGATATTCAGCCTCCCGATATTGAAACGCGTGCCGCGATTTTACGCAAAAAGGTGATGAGTGAGAATATCTCCATCGATGAAAAGGTTATCACCTTCATCGCAGAAAAGGTGAATTCCAACATACGCCAGCTTGAAGGCTCTTTAAACAGGGTTATTGCATACTCCAACCTTACAAAGCGTCCCATTGACATAACGCTTGCGGACACCGCTTTACGCGATATACTTCCCGGATTTGAAAACCGTAAGATAACCATCGAGCTTATCCAGCAGGTGGTAGCCGATTATTATTCCATCAGCCTCGACAGCCTTTTGTCGCAGCGACGTACCATGGAGATAACCTACCCGCGCCAGATCGCCATGTACCTATGTAAGGAAATGACAGATTCCTCCCTCAAAAGCATCGGCAGAAGCTTTGGAGGGCGTGATCATACAACCGTCATCAGCGCCTGCAGAAAAATAGCTGCCGACATAGAGAAGGACGCGAACCTTTCCGTCATCATGGAAGATCTGCAAAAACGTATCAAAAAGTAATGCTGTTTTGCCCACATATTTATCCACAAATGTTAAAAAAGGTATGTTAAAATGTGGATAACAATTTGTGGAAAATGTGCCTTGTGGGATAAGTGTTGAAAAGGTAACTATTTGAGGAATGTTTTTCCACAGGCTTCTCAACGGAGAAAAACACCTTGTTTTCTGGGTTTTTGGGGCTTATCCACAGTTTCCAACCCCCTACTAGAACTACTACTATTAAGAAATATGTTGTAAACGGAGGGATCGTATGCGCTTCTATATTTCAACAGCCGACCTCAATGCCGGTATTTCCGTTATAGCCAAGGCACTGCCTTCGAAGACGGCTATGCCTATTTTAGAAGGCATCTATGCGGAGGCACAGGGTAACAACCTGTTGTTGCGTTGTAACGACCTCTCCTTACAAATAGAAACGCTTCTTCCGGCTACTGTCGATAAAGAAGGATCTTTGGTTTTTCCCGGCCGCCTTTTTTCCGATCTTGCGCGAAGGCAGCCCGATGAGCAGACCATGATTGAAACCGATAAAACAACTGTCACTATGAAAAGCGGGCGCGCTCGTGCCACCATGCAGGCATTTGATGCGGCTGAATACCATTCCATGCCTTTTTCCCGGCAGGAGTTTTTTGTAAACATCAAAAAGAACACCTTGAAGAGCATGATCAGGCAAACCATATTTGCTACGGCGCAGGATGAGACAAAACCAATTTTAACAGGTGTGCTTCTAGAAATCAGCGACGGACTTCTTTCCATGGTAGCGCTCGACGGTTACAGGCTGGCGCTGCGCCGTGAGAGTGCGGATGGCGTAGACGGTGAGCAAAAGGTAGTCGTTCCTGCAAAATCTTTATTAGAAATTGGACGTATACTTGAGGATTCTGACGATGTAATAAAGGTCGTTTTCTCAAAGACCCACCTAATGATAGATCTTGAACACACAAAGATAACTACGAGGCTCTTAGAAGGCGAATTTATTAAATATAAGCAGATACTTCCTGAAAACCATACCACCCGCGTGCGCGTGAACCGCCAAGAACTTTTAGACAGTATTGAGCGCGTTTCACTCATTGCCCGAGAAGGTAAGTCTAACCTTGTAAAATTTTCCTTTTCCGGTGAAACACTCGCTATTTCCGCCAATTCAGAAGCCGGCAAGAGCAACGAGGAAATAGCCGTTTCTGTTATGGGAAGTGAACTTGAAATAGCTTTTAACGCCAAATACGTAAGCGATGTTTTAAAAGCGCTTGAAGAGAATGAGATATTCCTTGAAATGAACAGTAGTATAAGCCCCTGTGTGGTAAAACCAGTGCAAGGCGATAAATATTACTTTCTTATACTTCCCGTCAGACTGTTCTCTGGTTTATAAGAGCGAGGTAATTCATAAGGCGTCCGATTATATCGGACGCCTTTTAAAATGCTTAAATTCATTAAATCAACCGATTTCAAAATCAAAATAAGTATCCGGAAAAGGTTCTTCTATCAACGCATAATGCCACCATTCCATCGGGTTAATTCGAAAGCCGCATGTAAGCATGGTATTCTTTAGTATAGAGCGATTTTCCGTTTGCTTTTTTAAAAGCCCGTTTGCATTATGCCATGAGAGAGGATCCATAAAATCGAAATTCGTTCCCATATCAAGTTCTTGAAGCGTATCCAAAGTAACAAGCGTAAGATCCACTGCACAGCCGCGTGTATGTCCTGACCGCTTTGCAATATAGTCAAGCTTAAAAAGGTCTTCTTTATTTATATTTGGATAATGGGTTTCTTTTTGTAAGGTGTCAGAAGTATCAAGAGCCCATGCGGCAAACGCATCTACGGAGCGCTGAGGGCGGTAGGCATCGTATAACTTCATCAATAAGCCTTGCTGTTTAAATAGCATTTCTGCGCGTTTGAGAGAGGCTAGAACGGAATTGCTAAGCACCACAAAAGGAGCGTTGTAGCCTAAAACCCGCCTTCCTGTAAAGTTATCGAAAGAGAAGTATTTCGCGTCTGTAAGGCAGGACAACCCACAATCGTCCGCATAGCAAAAACCTTGAGGTAAAGGTGTCTTTTTATATGTCATGCCATTAAGATAGCATGAAAAAGTATTTGCTTCAACGGATGGATATTCTTATCCGTCATTTTCCCCCCCAAAATTATTGTAGTTCTTCTCGTATTCATCAATAGGAAGAGTTTTAAGATAATCTATGATGCCTCTTACAATACCTGTAGCGAGTTTTTCCTGATAAGCGGCATCAAGAAGCTTTTGCTCCTCCTTGGCATTGGATAAAAAGCCGCATTCCACCAATACCGATGGGGAAGGGCTTTCACGCAGCATAAAAAAGTCAGCATTTGCAGCTTTTCGCGGTTTTTGATCGGTCGCTAGGCAAATGGCGTCAATTGTGAACTGTGCAAGCTTTCTTCCTTCTTCGGAGTCTTTCATATAAAAAGCCATGGCACCGTGCACGGTAGAATCCTTGAATTTATTCATGTGTATGCTTACCACGACGGAGACGCCTTCTGTGTTCATTATCTTTTTTCGTGCCTGCATATCGGGCTTTTTGCCTTTTGCAAGTGCATTTTCGTCGGTACGAGTCATCAATACGTATATGCCGCTTTGTTTTAGTTTTTCCTCTACAAGCTTAGCGACTGTCAGGTTTAATCCTGCTTCGGGGACTTTGCTTTTTGAACCAACAGCACCCCCATCAATGCCGCCGTGGCCTGCATCCACTACCACGATGAAAGAGCGCCCCTCCTGAATGGAACCGCTCGCATATAAAAAACCGCCTTCCATTGTCGCGCGAGATAGGAAAACACCTGTGACGAGGACAAAAACAAGCACATACGCCGTGTGAATTGCACGGCGAAACGGCGCGGCATTTTTTTTGCGCAGCATATGGTCTCCTCCCCGGGATATGTAGAGCGCAGAATATCTTTTACCCTTATCAAGACTATATTCTTCCACTTTGCGTGTTATACGAAATAGGTACCGGCAAAGCAGAGAGAAAAATTTCTTATTATGCATACTCTTGTCGAAAGATGACATTTGTACTGTATATGCACATGAATAAAGGCAGATATATCCACACCGTCCACAGAGTTATCCACAGGGTAAAGACAAGCCTATAAGCCTTTTTTTAACCCTTTTCCACAGCGTTCACAACCTGCATATTTTTGAGTTGTGGAAAAAACGCGTATACACAAGTTCTGGTTTATACATTTTTAATGGTTCTTACATTTAAAAAAAGCAAGGTTTACCTTGCTTTTTTGAGGGTGTCAATTTTGCGTTATGCGGTTTATACATTGGATTTTTACCGGGTGTTTTTTTTATAACCCATAGATGTTACGGAATTTCTTTGTAAGATAATTTGTGTAGAAGGTTGGGTCAAAAGGAGCACCGCAGGCATTTTGAACAAGCTCATTTGGCTTTAGGAGACAACCGTACTTATATATGCGCTCTGTGAGCCATGCGATGATGGGTTTTAAGTCTCCTAATGCAACAAGCCCGTCAACATCGAGATCCTTTTTCATGGACGAAAGCATTTGTGAAGAATAGGCACTTCCGATGGAATAGGAGGGGAAGTAACCCAATGCACCAAAGGACCAGTGTGAATCCTGCAGCACGCCCTCACGGTCGTTAGGTACAATGACACCGAGATATTCTTTGTACATGGCGTTCCATGCCTCAGGCAGGTCTTTGGTAGAAAGCGTGCCGCCGATAAGGCGCTTTTCAAGCTCGTAGCGAACCATGATGTGGAGAGAATAGGTAAGCTCATCTGCCTGTGTCCGAATGAGCGACGGCGTACTCTTATTCACGGCAAGGAAGAACTGTCGGGGTGTGACGGTTTTTAATTGCGATGGGAAGAATTCCTTCATCTTAGGGAAAATATGCTCTATAAAGGCCTCGCTTCGACCGATGATATTTTCATAAAATCGCGACTGCGATTCGTGCAAACCCATACTCGCGCCGGTGGCGAGTACGCTGCCGATGAGATCATCTCCGGTGTGGAGCTCATAAAGCCCATGGCCGCCCTCGTGGATGACGCTATACATGCTGTCTTGCATCATGTTTTCGTGATAGTGGGTGGTGATGCGCACATCGTGCTTGCTGAAATTGATTGTAAAAGGATGCTCCACCTCACCGATATTGCAATAGTTCCTATCGATGCAAAGTATTTCCATCAGATAGTCGGAGAAGGCACGTTGGCTTTCAATCGGATAGGGAAGCTCCAAGAAGGATGTATCGGGTGCAGGAGCATTTCCTATTTCATGAATGAGAGGCACCAAGCTTTCGCGTACGGCTTTGAAATAGGGATCGAGTATGTTCTGCGTCATGCCGCGCTCAAAATCGTCCAGAAGAACGTCATAGGCGTTAAGAGAAGGCTTCATATAGCCTGCAAAGCGCTTTTGGTATTCGATAATCTCCTTTAGGAGCGGCTCAAAAGAGGCATAATCATTGTCGGGCTTCGCACTGTGCCATACGGAGCTTGCCTTGGTGGTAAGCTTCTGAAAGGCAACATATTCTTCAACCGGTATTTTTTCAATCTTCTCGATGTTTTCTAAAAGCTCTTCGGCCTCGCGACGGGTCTGGAAGTCGATTGCGTCTTTTTGTACAAGAAGCTCACCAATCATATCACGAAGCTCGTCGCTGACGCTGAGGTTGTATATAATTTCGCTCAAAACACCGATTGTTTCACCAAAGCCTTCACTTGCGCCTTTTGGCATAACAGTCTCAAAATCGTATTGCATAACGCCCGTGGCGTGCCTATACGCGTGCATCTTTTTTTGGTAAGCCTTAAAATTCTCTTTGAGTTCGGATAGTTCCATAGTGGTCCCCTTTCTCTTTGTAGACTTATAAGTACGCCGCTTCGTTTACGCGAAGCGGCGCAATAATAGTAGCAAATTGTTATTCGGTCGGTTTCACATAGCGTACCACGGGTTTTCTTGCCGCGGCAACCTCATCCGGCCGGCCCACGGGCGTGGTTATCGGCGCATTGTGCAATGCTTCGGGGTTTTCTTTGGCAAGATCGGCAATCTTCTTCATGGCATCGATAAACGCATCGAGCGTTTCGCGGCTCTCGCTTTCGGTAGGCTCTATCATAATAGCCTCATGTACGATGAGCGGGAAGTAGATTGTGGGCGGGTGGTACCCGAAATCGATAAGTGCTTTGGCGATATCCGTGGTATGGATGCCGCATTCTTCCACACATCCGGGTGTCAGCACGCATTCGTGCATGCATGTGCGTGGGTAGGGCACGCTATAGATGCCTTCAAGCGCATGCTTCACATAGTTGGCGTTGAGCACGGCAATCTCAGATGCTTCCTTTAATCCCTCCGCACCGAGGCTCAGTATATAGGCGTAGGCTCGGACAAGCACGGTAAAGTTGCCGTAAAAGCTCTTGACGCGACCTATGGAAAGAGGACGGTCATAATCGAGCGTAGCGGGACCGTTTTCGTGTGCGAACACCACAGGGTACGGCAAGAACGGAATGAGCTCCTTTTTGACGCCCACGGGACCGCTGCCCGGTCCTCCGCCGCCATGCGGGGTGGAGAATGTTTTGTGGAGGTTTAGGTGCATCACGTCAAAGCCCATGTCGCCCGGGCGTACGATGCCCATGATGGCATTGAGGTTTGCGCCGTCGTAGTATAATAGCCCGCCTGCATCGTGGACGATCTTCGCGACATCTTCTATATTGGTTTCAAAAAGCCCGAGTGTGGACGGGTTTGTGAGCATGAGTCCTGCGGTGTCGGGACCTACGGCTTCACGAAGTGCGTTAAGATCGATGCCTCCGTCCGGTGCGCTCTTGATCTCGCGTGTCGTAAACCCGGCCATGACTGCAGAAGCGGGGTTTGTGCCGTGTGCGGAATCAGGGACGATGATGACATTTCGGTTAAAATCTTGCCGCATGTCGTGGTAGGCCTTGATGATCATCATGCCGGCCGCTTCACCATGCGCGCCCGCTGCGGGCTGGAGTGTGAATTTATCCATTCCTGTGATGGCGCAAAGCGCGCGATCAAGGCTAAGCATAAGCTCCAATGCGCCACTCGCCTGGTCTTCATCGGCAAGCGGATGAAGATCATTAAATAGGGTGGCGACTTCTTCATTAATTTTCGGATTATACTTCATGGTGCAAGAGCCAAGTGGGTAAAATCCGTTATCCACGCCGAAATTACGGCGGGAAAGGTTTACGTAATGGCGCACCACAATAACCTCTGCAAGCTCAGGAAGCTCAGGTGCCTGAGAGGTAAGAAGTTCATCGGGAAGTATGTTTTGAAGTGCCGGTACGTCGAGCGGGGGAAGATCGTAGGCTTTACGTCCGGGGTGGCTGCGCTCGAAGATGAGCGGATAGGAAGAGCGTGTCATTTGCACACCTCCTCTAAAGCTTCAAGTACAGCGTCAATCTCGTCGCGCGTATTCATTTCTGTTGCGCACCATAGCGCGCCCGAATCGGATTTATCAAAGCGGGAGAGCCTTACACCGCCGACGATGCCGCGCTTTTTAAGATGCGCGTTGATAACGGCCGCATCCACAGTAGAGTCCACTGCAAACTCATGGAAGAAAGGCGTTTCGGGGTAGCGAAGCTTCAGACCTTTTACATGGGAAATGCCCTCGGCAAGATAGTGCGCTTTTTGAAGGCACTGTTCTGCCGTTTCTTTCAAGCCCTGCTTTCCCATAAGCGAAAGGTAAATGCTTGCCATGATTGCGCAAAGCATTTGATTAGAGCAAATATTGCTCGATGCCTTTTCGCGGCGGATATGCTGCTCGCGCGCCTGCAATGTAAGAACGAACACCCTATTGCCGTCGGCATCTGCGGTTTGACCGGCAATACGTCCCGGTAGGTTTCGCAAAAGCTTATTGGTCGCGGCCATGAACCCTACATAGGAGCCGCCAAAACTGAGCGGCAACCCGAGCGGCTGCCCTTCGCCTATGGCAATGTCTGCGCCATATTCGCCGGGGCGCTTGAGAAGCCCTAATGAAATGGGGTTCACATAAGCGACAAAGAGACCGTTAAAACCATGCGTGATGTCGCTCAGGGCTTGCATATCTTCTAAGCAACCGTAGAAGTTGGGCTGTGCGGCGATGAAGCCCGCAGCGCCTTCTGCGTTTGAAAGAAGCGTTTCGCGATCTGTTAAGCCTTTATCGTTGAGTGGAATTTCAGTCAACTCAATACGAGCAAATCTTGCGTAGGTATTCAGCACGTCTTTTACGTCAGGCGAGAGGCCCGCGGAATACAGAACCTTCTGCTTGCGTTTCACATCGCGAAGCATCAACATGGCCTCAGCGGCGGCGGATGCGCCGTCGTATACGGATGCATTGGAGGCATCGAGGCCTGTGAGCTCACAGATGAGGGACTGGTATTCAAAAATCGCCTGCAGCATGCCCTGGCTCATTTCCGCCTGATAGGGAGTGTAGGCGGTGTAAAACTCACTCCGCATGGCAAGCTGAGGTACCGCCGCAGGAATGTAATGACGGTATGCGCCTGCGCCGCGGAAAAGCGGCATATTGGTTACGTTTTTGGAGGCGAGTGACATTAAATGGCGGCGAAGCTCCGCTTCGCTCATGCCGCGATGAAGAGCCAGGGGCTTTTTTAGCTTTAAAGCCTCGGGTACCTCGGCAAAAAGCTCATCGATGGAGTTTATGCCGAGTGTCGCAAGCATTTCTCTGCGCTCCTCCTCCGTATGGGGAACGTAGCTTTTCATTTTTATGCCTCCGCCGCGATGAGCGCTTCGTATTGTTGAGCCGTAAGAAGCGCGTCTTCGTTGAGAGAGGTAAATTCAAACTTAGCGAGGAACGCTCCGTAAGCATCGGCATTGATGAGCTCGGGTTCTGCTTCGAGAGCTTCATTGACCTCGATAACCTTGCCTGTAAGCTGCACGTAAATTTCCGACGCGGCCTTTACGCTTTCTACTACGGCGAAGGAATCGCCGGCGTTAAAACTGTCGCCGACTGTGGGAACGTCCACGAACACGATATCGCCCAATTCGTTTTGCGCGTGGTCGGTGATGCCGATGGTCGCCTTATTGCCTTCGATGAGGATCCACTCGTGATCCTTGGTGTATTTACGGTCGGTAGGTAGCATGCTTTCGTCCTCCTCAATTATGATATATGCAGATAGTTTTGTTATTTCTGGCGCTTATAAAACGGCAGCACAATGCGTTGTGCCAAAAGTTTTTTGCCGCGTACGTCAATGAAAAACTCGTCACAGTCGCTCTTGTCGAGGTTAACAAGCGCCATAGCGTAGTTGCCGCCCAAACTCGGTGCGGGAGAGCCTGAGGTGACATGGCCTACAAGTTCTTCTTTGGCATAAACATCCGCGTGCTCACGAGCAATGCCGCGGTCGATGAGCTTTAAACCTATCCGCATCCTCTTGGGCGGGTTTTTGACCATAGCGTCCTTGCCGATGAATTCAGGTTTATTGAGCTTCACGCAAAACGCGATGTTGGTTTCAAGCGGGGTGATGGTAGAGTCCATTTCATGCCCGTAAAGAGGCATGCCCGCCTCAAAGCGCAGCGTGTCGCGCGCGCCGAGACCGCAGGGGAGAAGGCCTACATTTTTGCCTGCGTCAAGAAGCGCTTTGTGAAGCTTTATGGCATCTTTGGGTGCGCAATAAAACTCCACGCCGTCCTCGCCGGTGTAGCCTGTACGGGAAACAAGGCAGGAAACGCCGTAAACGCTAAGGTTTTCGGTGAAGCTGTAATTTTTCTCAGGTATCCCATCGTGAACGCCTGCAGCTGTCAGCACTTCTAAGAAACGCGGCCCCTGTAAAGCTAGCTGTGCATAATCGGCACTCTCGTTCGTAACC
>JAEZLG010000011.1 GCA_023435855.1 Bacillota bacterium
CCGCTATATTAAGGGTAAACACCTGGATTCGCCGCACATCCGTTATTTTAAGGCGGAGAATGCAAAGATCAACTGCGAGAGTGGGAATGTGCTAAACTTAGACGGTGAGTTAGGAGAGAAAACACCTGTAACATTTAGCATTTTAAAGGACGCACTAAATGTATTTGTTCCGTAAAGATCTGTAAAAGAGGAGGAGGAAGGATGCAAAGACGCCGGCTGCAGGCAAAGAACAAGCGAAAAACAGCAACGAGACTCGTGCTCGTCGTGCTCGCTGTGCTGTTAATTATCGGCGCTGCAATCGGGCTTGTGCTTGCTTTTGGCGGTAAAAAGACGCTCAAAGCATCCGAGCAGCTTCCTTTTTCGGCGGACGCGACAAGGCTTTTTACGGGCAGTGGATTTATGTATATTGCCGACGGTAAGCTTAACTACCTCGACTTAAACGACGAGAGCAAGAACCTTTCACTTTCCGTCAGCACCGCGGACGTGCGGTTATCGGCTTCAAAAACCGTATATGCGCTTTACAACAGCTCTGCCGTGCAGATCGTCGGCGTAAATCTGCCCATTGAGTTTTCAGGCACGGTACAAAGCGTGAAGTGCGGCGCAACGCATGTGGCGGTATATAGGCTTGACGCATCGGGCAACGGCGCAATACAGGTTTTTAATGCGAAGGGCGAGCGAACGAACAATGACATCGATCTAAGCACGGTTACGCTTATCAACTATGGGTTTCGCTCCGGTGACGACGATACGCTTTGGACGCTCACGCTCGATACCGAAAGCTCCACCCCCGTTCATACGCTCACTACCTATGATCTTGCAAAATCCACCACCACGGGTGTTATTACCATAAGCGGGGAGCTTGCTGAAACGGTTTCTTTTACAGGAGAGAGCGTGTTTGCCGTATGTACGGGAAACCTATTGCGCTTTAACCGCACGGGCAATGCGCAAGCCTACCGCGTTGTAGTATACGGTTACAAGCTTATCGACTCGTCGTTTAGCGGTTCACGCCCTCTTTTCTTGTTTGTGCCTCGCGACAGTGCTGCTTTAAACTCGGTGATGCTTCTTGGCGTTGACGAGGGGGATGTAGCGAGCGAGCGTAGGGTGTTTGTAAGGCTTCCGCAAAACGCGCTCACGGCGATTGTCGCAAACGGCAAGCTTCTTGTGTACTGCACGGATGCGGTTTATACGTATTCCGAAAAGGGTACGCTCCTTTCAACGGTTACGTTTGAAACGCCCATCGATGAAGCGGTTAAGTTAAACGATTCCTACATACTGCTAAAACGCGGCAGTACACTCTACCTGGCGGCCATCTCTTGAATGGGAGGATTATGAAGTTATGAACTTGCTTGATCTGGCGGCGCTTCTCATATTTGCATTGTTTATCTTCGCGGGTTTGTACAGGGGCTTCTTGTACAACGCTCTTTCTGTAGGTGCGTTCATGGTGTCGTGGCTTGTGGGGCTTGCGTTTATGGGCCTTGGGTCCGCGGCGGTTAAGGGCAGCGAGTCGCTCTACGGCATGATGCTCTATTATGCCGAAGGGAGCGAATACGTAAAGGACGCGGAACTCGCACGCACGACCATAAGCTCATTAAGCACCGATCAGCTAAAATCCATTATCGACAGTGCAGGGCTTCCTTATCCCATGGGGAAGGCGGTCACCCACAATATCGCGGTGGAGGCGTTTGCCCATCAAAACATAACCACGTTGGGCGACTATTTCAACCAAACCATCGTGAGCGTATTCATCAACATACTCGGGTTTTTGGTGATTTTCCTCATCGTGCGCGGTATACTTACGTTTGTCATAAACGGTGTGGATTACGCGCGCGTTTTGCCGCAGCTAAAAAGCGGCGATTCACTTTTAGGTGCCGGACTCGGGCTTGTGCGCGGCATATTGGCGCTGTTTGTGGTTTTCATGCTTTTGCCCATTGTGCTTACGATACTCGGCGGCTTCGACGTAATAACGCAGCTTGTGGATAATTCGCTTCTTTCCTCGTTTTTCTACCGATCCAATTTTCTTCTGAGCATGATGCCGGGGGTATAGATGGAACAGAAAAAGCAAGAAAAAAACAGTGTTCTTAAAAAGATACTCATGGTGCTCATCTCGCTTGGTGTGATGGGCGTTATCGCGGCGCTTGATCCAAATGTTTCAAGCATCGGTGACGCGCTCCAACGTGTAAAGCCGTGGTGGCTTATCGTAGCGCTTTTAAGCGCTGTGATGAGCTATGTGTTCAACATTATCATGCATAAGGATATATGCCATATAGCAGATATTGACATGACGTTTTTTGAATGCGCAACCACCAGCATGGTAGGGTTTTTCTACAATGCGCTCACACCCATGCAGATTGGCGGTCAGCCTATGCAGGTGTTTCAGATGCGCGGTTACGGCGTACCTGTGGGGAGCGCTACCTCCATCACACTCATCAAATACATGGCGTGGCAATTCGGCGTTGTTTTCATAGCAACCGTGGGTATGATCCTGCTGCAAAAACCTATCGCAGATCTCGGTACGGCGGTGAAGACGGTTGTTTTGGTCGGCTACGCCATTAATGTTTTGGTATTTTTGTTCGTAACCATCGCCACACTCAACCCCAAATGGCTTACCGCCACAGGCAAGCGCCTGCTTGCGTTTTTAAGGCGGCATAAGTTCATCATAAGGAAGGATTCGACGTACGAAAAGGCAGTAAAATCTTTCGAGCGCGTCATGAACGATTATGAAATGGCTGTTAAACTCATGTTCAAGCGCAAGCTTCGGGGCGCGATACCGCTATTGTTTTTCGGCTTCATGGAGATCGCATGCTTTTTAGCGGTTACCTACTTTATATATAGGGGCTTCGGGCTAAACGAATATCCGGCACACCATGTGGTGTTGCTCCAGTCGCTTCTTTCTATGGCTGTATCGTTTATCCCAATCCCGGGCGGGGCAGGTGCCTCCGAGGGTGGTTTTTACCTTGTGTTCGGCAGCCTTTTCGGGCAGTCGCTTCGTTTTCCCTCCATGCTTCTTTGGCGTTTGTTAACGTACTATTTGAACATTTTATTGGGGCTTGTGTTCATCGTGATTGACGGTTTCATGAAAAATAAGCGGCGCGTGCCGATCAAAGCGCAGAACGAATAAGATTTCAGGGGCTGCCGCGCTGAAAACGCAGCGGCCCTATTATATCATCAAGGGTGTTACTCTTATTGGGAGGCAATAAAAATGTATCTGGCCGCAAATTGGCGCGATTATGAAATATTGGACGCGGGGGACGGCAACAAGCTTGAGCGCTGGGGCGACGTGGTTTTGCTTCGTCCCGACCCGCAGGCGATATGGCCAATGGGGGAGAATAGCCGTGCGCCGCATGCACAATACCTTCGCTCATCGACGGGCGGAGGACATTGGGAATTTCATGAGGATCTCCCCGAGAGCTGGAATATACGCTATCGTGACCTTACCTTCATTGTGCGCCCAACGGGTTTTAAGCATACAGGGCTATTCCCGGAGCAGGCTGTTAACTGGGATTTTATGCGGGAAAAAGTGAAGACACGAAAGCCGAATGTTTTAAATCTCTTCGCCTATACAGGCGGAGCAACGTGTGCGCTTGCTGCAGCGGGGGCACATGTAACGCATGTGGATGCCGCAAAAGGCATGGTGGCTTGGGCAAAGGAGAACCTAAATGCCTGCGGGTTAAGCGAAGCACCCGTGAGG
>JAEZLG010000079.1 GCA_023435855.1 Bacillota bacterium
CGCAGCAACGCGTTTACAATAACGGAAAAGGAAGGATTTGGAGGCACTATGAACCGCTGCATCGTTGTTGGCGCGGGGGAATTTGATACGCCTATCAGAACACCACGTACGGGCGATCTTGTGATCGCGGCGGATGGCGGGTTTACATATCTCTCTCAAAGCGGTATACATGCGGATGTTGTCGTCGGCGATTTTGATTCTCTTAAAGCACGTCCTGACCATCCCAGTGTGCTTGAATTACCGAAGGAAAAGGATGATACCGATCTTCTCTTTGCGCTTAAATACGGTTTGAACCGCGGCTATAAGGAATTTCATATCTATGGCGGTACGGGCGGGAGGGCAGATCACACGATTGCGAACCTACAAAGCCTGCTGTTCCTCGCAAAACAAGGTGCCCGAGGGTTTTTGTACGGTGGCGGATGTGTCTATACCTGTATTGAAAACGCAGAAATAGCGTTTGATGAAAACCATAATGGTACTGTTTCCGTGTTCGCATGGGGCGGCGATGCAAAAGGCGTGACTTTAGAAGGCCTCTACTATCCGCTTGTTGACGCGCATCTCACACCCGATTTTCCCTTAGGCGTCAGCAATTCGTTTACGGGACAAAAAAGCAAGATAACGGTGAAAGAAGGCGCGCTTCTCATTGTGTATCCTACTGAAAAGTAATCGCATTTCCTATAAAAACAAAAGCTGTTTTATGCTCACAAAACAGCTTTTAAGTATGCATGAGGCAAATGAATCTACCTAAGCCGCCTCTCGATTTCTTTGACCACTTCAGAACCCCGAGGCCGGTTATGCCCGCTTACGCAAAGCTTAAAATCGAGCGCGCGATAGGTGTCAAGCGTATCGATGTACACTTCCTTATCGCATTGAAGGCTCGGTACGATTTCCTCGTCCGTATCGCCGATGTTATCGCCTGCATTTAAAATGCCGTCCAACTCATCAAATATGCTTATACAGTCTTCCGTGTGCCCGGGGCTGTAAAAAATGCGGAGATTGTCGGATGGGAAGTTCAGCGAGGAATCGAATGTGAGGGAGGGTAGTTTAAAGCGTACCTCTCCATTTGCAATGCTTTTGTATTTCTCATAGGTCTGCTGCATCGTTTGCTCGAGTGCATTAATACAAAGTGCATGCGAAACAATAAGGCAATTTTCAAAAAAGCCGTTGCCCCAAACATGGTCCCAATGATGGTGCGTGTTAATTACAACAAGCGGCTTTCTTTCATCTTTTAGAAATTCTTGCACCGGTTCGATGCTTTTATATCCAAGCCCCGTATCGATAAGAAAATTGTGTTCTTTCCCTAAAACAAGGTGCAGATGAAGGCCCCAGTCGAGCCCTTCGTGCGAAAAAAGTATGCTCCTTGTGCCTATGCGCTCTAAATGCATAGTTTCCTCCTGCTGCATTATTCCAAAATGTCCTTGCCGAAATCCAGCTCGAGCGCGTGTATGGTATGGCGAATATGGATGGAAACCGCATGCCGTACGCCTACGATATCGCGGTTTTTTAACATTTCTACGATAAGTCTGTTGTCGCGCAATGTAAATTCCGCGAGGTTTGGGTCGCTGCCGTAGAGTAACCAAACATCTTTGATGGCGCGGTTTATAAGAGGTATCAGCTGCGTCATAAATTCATTGCCGGCACCTGTTAATATGGCGGTATGAAACTGCGAGTCGGTATCCGTCCAAGGTTTGCCCTTATGAATAAGTGCCTCCACATGCTCGCTCAACTCTGCAATATGTTCGATATCCTTATCCGATGCACGCTCGCACGCAAGTGCCGCCGTCTGCGGCTCAAACATCAAACGAACTTCGAAAAGATCCCTTAAGCGGATGCGCAATTTTTCAAGGCGGTGTATGCCAAAACCACCCATAATGGCACCTTCTGCTATGAATGTGCCTAAACCCCGACGTACTTCCAAAACACCTTGTGCAGCGAGTATACGTATGGCTTCTCGAAGTGTGATACGGCTTACGCCGAGGCTTTGTGAAAGCTCATTTTCGTTTGGCAGCTTGTCACCTTGTGAAAAAAGGCGCTCCGTTGTGATCATGTCGAAAATCTTGTCCGCTGTTCGCTCCGCAAGGCTTTTCTTTGGCAGCTTTTCCATAAAACTTACAAAACGCTCCGTTCAAGAATATATCATGTATAATCTTTGCCATACGGCCAAATGCCGTTGACATGCAAACGTGAAAAGTATAAGATAAATGATGTAAGACAACCGACCGAGACATCATACAACCACCCTTATTGTTACACATTCCGAACCATTCTGCAATCCGAATTTTTGGAGAATAGACATGATACAGTCCTTTGCTGAGCTTTTACAATTCTCGCTTGACAGCGCGAAACGGCAAAAGCGAACCGTAGCTGTCGCTGCCGCACACGATGCGGAGGTCTTAATCGCTGCAAGTAAGGCGATGGAGCTCAATTTGGCCTCCTTTATTTTGGTGGGGGATGTTCCTCGTATAAAGGAGATTGCGAAGGAACACGGATTACATTTATACGATGCCGAGCTTATCGACGAAAAAGACATTACCGCCGCATGCAAAACGTCGGTTGCGCTTGTATCAAGCGGCCATGCGCATATCGTTATGAAGGGTATTGT
>JAEZLG010000089.1 GCA_023435855.1 Bacillota bacterium
CAACTTCATGCTGGGCAAGCGCGTGTGGTAGCGGGGCAAATGAAGAAACAACAGGCGCACGGGAAACCGTGCGCCTCAGTCTGTCAAAGAACCCAAGCAAACAGGAAACGGGTTGAAGCAAATTGAAAAACAAGTGCGAAGGCCGTTCCTTTCACTTCCACATTGCCAGTGCTGAATCAGTACCATCTTAAACTGCACGACAGGGTCAACGCTCGGCCGACCATTATCTTTGCAGTACAATTCACCCACGATATAAGTCCCAATTAGTGGGCTTTTTTTGACAGTCTGACAAATGCCGCGTTGCTGTATTTGTTTGAGTTTAGGTTTTTCCCATCCGCCAGTTGCACTTCGGCGTTCCCGTGTGGTGGATGTGAAAGGAACGAAAAGTTGTGCCTTTTATCGTTTCGACACCGAAAGGCCCCAAGCCTTGGCCTACATGAAACCGCAGGCTGAGACCCACGCAGGGCCATAAGCCTTTGGCTCCGCCCCGCCTGAACCCCATAGGGGCGGATAGCATCTTCCGCTTAACACATCTTGCATTTATAGCACCATTTTGAGCCACCTTGGGATTCCACTTGGTCGGACGGTTCAGGCATGCTAGGGCGTCCGGCTCTTATTTGTTTTTTAGAGCTGAAGTAGTAATGCAATGTAATTTTATATCTATGCAAAAATGCTTAACAATTTCCCGAAAAATGTCGATAATTCATTTATGTGTCGAGAGCCTCCTTTTTATCTCTCGGACGCAAATGCTAGAGAATCGAAAGTGAGAAAACCGGATGAAATCACTCAAAAAGCTGAAGGTCGGACCGAGGCTGTTAGCCGCATTTTTGGTGGTCGCCGCACTTGCAGGCGCAGTGGGCTTGGTGGGTATCAGTGACATCAGCAAGATCGACCACGAAGACACCCTTTTGTACGAAGAAAATACCCTAGGCATCCAATATACCGGCGATGCCTCCGTTTATTATCAAAGAGCACGTTATGCGGCGCTTTTTATTACGGCAATCTCGGAAAGCGAGCGCGGGTACTATATCGATAGGATCAAAAACGTGTTTATTCCGGGTGTAGATAACGCACTGGCGGAGTATGAGGCGGGCATCATCAACGAAGAGGACCTAGGCCTTTACAATGAGGTGAAACCGCTCTGGCAGCAGTATAAAGATAGTCTTTTGAACGTGGTCGATTTGGTTGCCGCCGGCAAAACGGAGCAGGCAAACGGGCTTATTACCGGTGAGTATTTGGATATTTCTCTAGCTTTTCAGGATACGCTGCAGACGCTTGTAGATTATAACGTAAGAAAGGCCGCGGAGCGTCATGCGCAAAACAACGAGTCGACGAGCACCTCCATACGCAACATGATCATCGTGATTGCCGCGAGTATGGCGACGGCGGTTGCACTCGGCGTTGTTATGACACGCAGCATTGTAAAGCCTGTTACGGTCACTTCGGCCCAACTTGAGAAAATAAGCAAAGGTGAAAAAGCAGAATTTATTGATGAGAAGAAATTCATAGGTGAGTTTAGGGATATGTCCCAAAGCTTTAATCTTGTGGTGAAGGCACTCAACGAAATGCTCGGCGATGTTAACATGCTTTCTGAAGCGGGTGCTAAGGGCGATCTTTCCGCAAGGGCGGACGCAGAGCGCCATCAGGGCGGTTACGGGGATATTGTCGGAGGTATCAATACTTTGCTCGACATCGCCTCTACGCCCATCATGGAAACGTCCGCCGCGCTCAAACAGCTTTCAGAAGGCAACCTTACGGTAAGCGTTGTGGGCGACTATGCAGGGGATTTCGCTGTTATCAAAAATTCGTTCAACTCCACGATTGCGGAGCTAAAGCGCTACATCAACGAAATATCCATTATTTTAGGCGAAATGTCGCGGGGTAACCTCGATGTGGAGATCACGTCCGACTATAAGGGCGAGTTTGTGGAACTCAAAAGCTCGATCAATGCGATCATAAGCGCGCTCAATGAGACGATGGGCAGCATCAGCACAGCGGCGGAGCAGGTTGCAGTGGGGTCAAAGCAGATTGCCGACGGCAACCAGGCCATCTCGCAGGGTGCGACCGAGCAGGCGGCATCCATTGAGGAACTGACCGCTTCCATTACACAGATCGCAGCGCAGACAAGGCAAAATGCGGCAAATGCCAACAAGGCAAACGAGCTTTCGGCAAACGGGTGTGCCGGTGCTATGCAGGGTAATGCCCAGATGCAGACGCTGCAAAGCGCCATGCAGCAGATCAGCGATTCCTCCGAAAGTATCTCAAAGATCATTAAGGTGATCGACGATATCGCATTCCAAACGAACATTTTAGCGCTCAATGCGGCGGTCGAGGCCGCACGGGCAGGAGCACACGGCAAGGGTTTTGGCGTTGTGGCTGAAGAGGTTCGCAGTCTCGCTGCCAAGAGCGCGCAAGCCGCAAGCGAAACGGCAGCGCTTATTGAGGACTCCACGAACAAAGCGGCAGCAGGCAAAAAGATCGCAGACGAGACGGCAGCGACTCTAACCGCTATCGCGGCGGGTACTAAAGGTACCAATACCCTTGTGGAGGAGATCGCGGCCGCCTGCAACGAGCAGGCCGACGCCATCACGCAGATCAACAGCGGTATCGAGCAAATGTCGCAGGTTGTGCAGCAAAACTCCGCTACGTCGCAGGAGGGTGCGGCATCGAGCGAGGAACTGTCCGGACAGGCGGCCATGCTCGAGCAAACCATTGCGCAGTTTAGGCTCAAAAGGAGCGTTTCACAGCACGTAACGGGTACGCCAACCAAGGGAGCAGTGCCGGTTCCGAAAGCTGCAAAGGCGGACATAAAGCCCGCAGCACCCGGCGACTTCGGAAAGTATTGATTCACAAAATTACCGGCTCTGCTAATATGACCGGTACATCGCATCAAACCAAATCGGGCCGCCTTGGGTTCCCCTCGGCGGCCCTTTATCGTATCGCCCCGCAAGGCGGGGTCTCAAGGCGGTATCTTACCGCCCACCTCAGGGGATTATCAAAGGGTCACAACTCTTTGATTTCATTCCTGCTTCGGCGGCATGTACGCGCCCGGCGAAGCCGGAGCCCGGCGGGGAACACCTCAAGGCCTCGGCCTGTGGGCATCGCGTAAGCCAGAGCCTATCGTCAGGCTAAGCCAGAGCTTTTCGGCGGGTTACGCCGTAAAGCCTCGGCCTGTGGGCTTCGCGTGGCCTTGCGTGCGCCGAAACGGATGAAAGGCTTAGCCTTTAGCTCCTCTAAAGAAGTACCGGTCGCACCGTTAGGCGCAGGTACTTCCTGAAAATCCGCCGCAGCGACCTCGCGGAAATGGCGGGTACGACATTTCCGCGATAGTATCAGCGCACATACCACATATCTTTAAGCATGCTGCCGAGAACCCTTAATCTTTCGCCGAAAAGCTCATCATCCTTTGCGAGGGAATCGAGCATGAGTTTTACGTCTTCGTCGATGCACTCGTTGTCGG
The DNA here is from genome assembly GCA_023435855.1 of Bacillota bacterium. GTDB lineage: Bacteria > Bacillota > Clostridia > Christensenellales > CAG-138 > UBA7707. The sequence goes on from JAEZLG010000089.1 coordinate 3,461, forward strand.
TGCAGATGCTCACCGTCATCGCGTCGCCCTGCAAGCCTATGCGGTCGATTTCCGGGTGTTGCGGATCGTAGTTTTTCTCAAACCTGTAGGATTCGGAAAAATACTGCCGCGTGCGGCAATATAAAATGCAAAGATCGAGCAGGCGGTGTATGGGGAGCTCTTCAGACAGACGAGACCAGCGGTCGCCCGATGTACGCCATACCTTGGCACTCACATCTACGCGCCCGCGCTCGTTCCACTGTGCGAGGCCAATGGACAGCCCCTGCGTATCGGTTTTGTAGGCATTTCGTCCGTCGATGTCGCCGTAGTTTTCTGCCACCACCACGGGCTTATGCTTTAGATGCGTGGGTATTTTTAAGTTCATGTTTGCCTCCAAATCAGTAAAATTACAAATTTTATAATATCATAAAATTTGTGAATGTCAAGGCGGTTGAGGAATACCGACAACACAGCGATGGTGTGTTGTCCGGCCTTCTAAACCGGAGGATGTGACACCACCTTACTTATCGTTTACTTTTGACACAATGACTTTCCTTGCCTTTAAGGGTCATCTGGTATAAAATGTACCTGTTATCCTGTAAACTGATAGAGGGGTAACTTTAGTTTTATAATGAAAGGAGGACCCTACATGCCTGGAGTCATCACGACGGAACTCGGGAAGGTCGTCTTCGACGAGGCCTTGATTGCAAACATCGCGGGGTATGCAGCGCTTGAAAACTACGGCATCGCCGCAATGAGCTCAAAAACCGCAGGCGATGCAATTTTGCAGCTCATCGGCGGGGAAAACCATAAGCGCGGTGTAAAAGTCTCGTTTTCGGAAGACGGCAACGAGGTGGACATCGATCTTTTTGTCACGCTTATCTACGGCGTTTCCCTTCCGGCGGTGGCACAGAACATGATGAGCAACGTCCGTTACAAGGTACATGAGATGACGGGGCTCAAAGTGCGCAATGTCAACATCCATGTGGAAACGGTACGCCTATAGTTTCGTTTGGCCCGCTCGCTCGCTACTGTAGACAGCGGGACGGGCTGGGGGAGGTTTCAATTTGAATGATATGACCATCAACGGCACGCTGCTGAAGGATATGTTCCTCATGGGCGCAGCGTTGCTTGAAAAAAACAAAGCGATCATCGATTCGCTTAATGTATTTCCGGTCCCCGACGGCGATACCGGAACAAATATGTCTATGACCATGCAAGGTGCCGTCAAGGAAATGAAGTCCCGCGAGGGAAGTTCCGTGGAGGAAGTCGCAGCTGCCGCATCTCTTGGCTCGCTAAAGGGTGCACGAGGCAACTCCGGCGTTATCCTTTCTCAGATTCTGCGCGGGTTTGCAAAAGCGCTATCAGGCGCACAAGAGATGGACGCACACGGTTTGGCCAATGCGCTTTCCATGGGTACGGCTGCAGCGTACAAAGCTGTAATGAAGCCCAAGGAAGGTACCATGCTTACGGTATCGCGCATGGTAAGCGAGGCTGTCAGCACTGCGGCAAACGAAGGTACAAACGTTTACCGACTGCTCGATATCATGCTTGAAACAGGCGAAGCTGCGCTTAAAATTACCCCCGATCTTTTGCCTGTGTTAAAGGAAGCAGGCGTTGTGGACTCGGGCGGCAAGGGACTGTTGACGATTTTCCGCGGCTTTAAGATGGCTGTGGACGGTGAGGAGCCGGACGATTACGAGGAACCCACCGAAGTGGCGGAACCGGAGAAGGAAACTATCGGCCTTGAGGATGTCAACGACATCAAATTTGGCTATTGTACGGAATTTTTTATTACTCATTTTGACCCTTCGTTCTCCGAATCCGAACTTGATAAGTTCCGCGAAAAGCTCATGCGCATAGGCGACTCCGTTGTCGTGGCTTACGATGCCGATGTTGTCAAGGTGCATGTGCACTCCGACGCCCCGGGTAAAATTTTGCAGCTGGCGCTCCGCTTAGGTGAGATAGACCACCCCAAAATCGAGAACATGCGCGAGCAAAACCGCGCCATACTCGAAGCCTATAAAAAGGCTGAAAAGGAAAATGCAGTTGTTGCCGTAAGTGCGGGAGAAGGCTTAGAGAAGGTGTTCACGGAGCTTGGCGTATCGGTCGTTATCTCCGGCGGGCAAACCATGAACCCGAGTGCTGACGATATTGTAAAGGCTATTCGGAAGGCAAATGCGCGAAACGTGTATGTTTTGCCCAACAACTCCAACATCATCCTCGCAGCACAGCAGGCTTCGGAGCTAAGCGACCGTAACGTTATTGTGATCCCTTCAAAAACCATCATGCAGGGGCTAAGCGCTATCATGGCTTATAACGCCGAGGGCAGTGCGCAAAGCAACGAAAAGCGCATGAAGGAGAGCTTGGAGACCGTGATTTCTGGCGCTGTCACCTACTCTGTGCGCGATACGTCCGTCAACGGCACGCGCATTGAAAAGGGTAACATCATAGGCTTACTTGATAACGACATCGTGACGGTAAGCGAAAGCGTAGAGGAGACATCCATTAAGCTTTTGAAACTTATGCTCGATAAGCATCCGGAGGACCCCGTTGTTACGGTGTTCTATGGCGAGGGCATGGATGAAGACAATGCGCAAGCACTTGTGGACCTGGTCTCTGCTGAGTATCCGGACGCGGAATTTGTGATGCAATCCGGTGGGCAGCCGCTTTATTACTATTATTTCTCCGTCGAATAAGCGGGGAAAGATATGCTTAGTCAAGGGTTAACAACCATAAAAGGCATTGGCCCGCGCCGGGCGGAAACGCTCGGCCGGCTGGGCCTTTTTTCTTTGCGCGATTTATTGTTTTATGCCCCGCGCGACTATTTGGACTACTCACGCGAGAGCTTTGCATGCGCGCTCAAGCAGGGTGCACCGTGCGCAGTACGCGTACGTTTGATAGCAGAACCAAAACTTGCACGCATTCGTAAGCAACTTAACATCCTCACTGCCGCGGCCTGCGATGAGACGGGGAAGCTGACACTCGTATGGTACAACCAACCCTTCCGCAAACAAACCCTTAAAGCGGGCGATGTGGTATACGCCTGCGGGCGCGCAGATCTCGCACGCGGCATAAGGCTCGTTAACCCGAACCTATATGCGGAGCTTCCGGGCATCGTGCCCATGTATGCGCTTCCTAAAGGCGTCTCCCAAAAAGTGTTTCGCCATACCGTCCGCGCGGTGCTCGATACTTGCAGTTCGGATATTGAAGAAACATTGCCCGACGAAATTATAAGTTACTATGGGCTTTGTCCGCTCCCGACGGCACTTTGTGAGCTCCATTTCCCATCAAATGCGGATACGCTACGCGTCGCCAAACGACGGCTTTCGTTTGAGGACATGCTCGTTTATACCCTCATGATCGATCTAATTCGCGAAGAAAGAAAAGGCATAGGCGGCATTTCCTTCAAAACCGAAGGGCTTCGTGATAGGTTTTTAAAGCTTTTGCCTTTTGTACCGACAAATGGTCAGCTTTCCATCATGAAAGAAATTGAGCGTGACATGGAAAAAGGCGAACCCATGAACCGCCTCATTCAGGGCGATGTGGGCAGCGGCAAAACCGTGCTTGCGCTTTACGCTATGTTCATCGCTGTACAAAACGGATACCAGGCAGCTCTCATGGCACCTACGGAAATATTGGCATTGCAGCATTTCACATCCGTTTCGCGCATATTCGGTTCGGATGCAGCCATTTTAAAGGGTGCAATGAAAAAAAGCGAGCGCGACGAAGCATACAGGCGCATTTTAAGCGGGGAAGCAAAGGCCGTTGTGGGCACGCATGCGCTCATAACCGAATCTCTTGCGTTTTCAAAGCTCGGCATCGTTGTAACGGACGAGCAGCACCGCTTTGGCGTACACCAGCGCGCGGCCATCAGCAACAAGGGCGAAAGAACGGATGTGCTCATCATGTCGGCAACACCCATTCCGCGAACGCTTTCGCTCATCCTGTATGGCGATTTGGATGTTTCGATACTCAATGAACTTCCTCCCGGCAGGCAGGGTGTCAAAACGAGCATTGTGCCGCGCGAAAAACGCGATGCCATGTACCGTTTTTTAGAAGAACAATCTGCACGCGGAGAGCAAAGCTACGCAGTATGCCCCATCGTCGAAAAAAGCGAACAGATAGCGGAAGCGGAGAGCGCCGAAGAATTGTATGAGGAATTAAAGGAAAAGCTGAACGCCCGCGTGGGTCTTTTGCACGGGCAAATGAAAAATTCCGATAAAGAACAGGCGATGCTTTCGTTTATAAATGGTGAAACGGATGTGCTCGTATGCACCACCGTAATAGAGGTGGGTGTTGATGTAAAAAATGCCACGGTGATGACCATCGAAAACGCTGAGCGCTTCGGCCTTGCACAGCTTCACCAGCTTCGCGGGCGCGTGGGCCGCGGCAGCAAAACCTCGTACTGCTTTTTGCTGCCGAGCGATGAAGAAAAAGCATCAAGCGAGCGTTTAAGCGCCATGCCATCCACCAACGACGGCTTCTTGATTGCCGAAAAAGACCTTCAGATGCGAGGCCCGGGAGAATTCTTGGGCGAGCGCCAACACGGGCTTACAGGATTTGAGGCGGCACGCTTTGCGGCGGATATGCAGGTGTTAAACGAAGCTCGTGAGGCCGCGGGACTTATCTTAAGTAACCGGGCGCTTCGCGAGGCTTGCGAACCACTCGTGCAGCTCGCAAAAAACCGCCTCGAGCAAAAATGGAAATCCATCGCACCGAATTAAAAAAATATTGCTTTCTAAAACTAAAAGTGACGAAAGTCACTTTTTTCGTTTGGAAAACGTATAAACATTCCGCTATACATTTCCAGTCATAAACAAAAAAATACGGGACAAATTATAAACACATCACGTAAGGAGGTGAAAACGAATGGCACGAAACAGGGTGATCGTTCCCGAAGCGCAGCAGAAGGTAGACGCGTTTAAGTGGGAAGTTGCCAACTCTCTCAACGTTAACCTCAAACAGGGTTACAACGGTGACTTGACCTCACGCGAGGCGGGTTCCATCGGTGGCGAAATGGTGAAGCGCATGATCGCTTACGCCGAAACCAATCTGAAGAAGTAATGAAAGCTTGGGCATAGCC
>JAEZLG010000110.1 GCA_023435855.1 Bacillota bacterium
AAGAATTCATGAGGAGATTGTATTGGGGGAGCAATAATTGCAGGGCACCATTTTAAAAGGCGTCGGCAGCTTTTATACTGTTTTGTGTGATGATGGGACCGCCTACACCTGCAAGGCACGCGGCAAATTCCGCGTGGATAAAGTAACGCCTTTGCCGGGAGACCGCGTGGAGTTTGAAGTCTCGGGAGAGCAAGAGGGTTACATGCTCGCAATCCTACCGCGAAAAAACTCGTTTGCACGGCCCGCCGTGGCTAATGTAGATCAGCTTGTGATTGTCATGGCGGCATCTGCACCCAAACCCGATCTTCTTTTAACCGACAGGCTGCTGCTTGATTGCGAACGGCGCGGCGTTACACCTCTTCTTGTGCTCAATAAATGCGACGAGCGCGATGAGGCGATTGTAGAAGATATAAACGCCCAGTACGGGCCGGCCGGTTACCGGCTGATCGTCACCTCCGCACATGAGGGCGATGGACTAGATGCGCTCAAAGCTGCGCTTTTTAACAAGGTTTCCTGCTTCACCGGCCAATCGGCGGTGGGGAAAACATCGCTTCTCAATGCGCTTTTGCCGGAACTTGATTTGCCTGTGGGCGATCTCTCTAAAAAAATAGACCGAGGAAAACACACCACACGCCACGCAGAGCTTGTACCCGCTTACGGCGGTGCTGTGGCGGATACGCCGGGGTTTAGCCTTCTCGAAATGAGCGAGCTTAAGCCCGAGGAACTAAGTCTCTTTTACCCCGAGATGAGGAACCATTTAGGGGAATGCTATTTCACCGCTTGTATGCATATCTCGGAGCCTGACTGTGTTGTGAAGGACCTAATTGGGACGAAGGAGCTTTCGCTTGGCAGGTATGAGCGCTACTGCGAGCTTACAAAAGAACTAATTGAAATGAGGAAACATCGATATGATTAAGGTTGCACCGTCTATTTTATCCGCCGACTTTGCCGATATGGGGCGAGAGGTAGAACGCGTGGAGGCCTGGGGTGCGGATTACGTGCATTTTGACGTGATGGACGGTAGCTTTGTGAGCGCTATCACATTCGGCCCCGCCATGTGCAAGGCCGTAAGAAAGCATACCTCGCTTCCGCTTGACGTGCATCTGATGGTAGAACACCCGCAATCGCATATCGAGCAATTCCGGGATACGGGCGCTGACATACTAACATTCCATGCAGAGGCAGAAAGGCATATCCACAGAACTTTGCAGGCCATCCGCCTTGCCGGCATGAAAGCCGGTGTTGTATTAAACCCCGCAAGCCCGCTTTGCCTTATCGAGCATGTGCTTGATCTATGCGATATGGTGCTTTTAATGAGCGTCAACCCCGGTGCGGGCGGGCAGAGCTTCATCCCTGAGACGCTTAAAAAAATTAAAGATCTTCGCACTATGGCAAACGAGCGCGGTCTCACGCTTGATATCGAGGTGGACGGCGGCATAAACCCCGAGACCGCAAGGCTTTGTATCGATGCCGGTGCAAACGTACTCGTTGCAGGCAACAGCGTTTTTACCGCAAAGGACCCTACAGCGATGGTGAAGGCGATAAGGGAAGGCAAGTTCTAAACAAGGTTATATGATAGACTTTTCATTCAATATACCAACCCGCATACTCTTTTCTCGTGGCGCAGTTCGAAACAATGCGGAGGCATTGCGTTTAGGTACGCGGGCTTTTGTGGTGACGGGGAAGAGCTCCGGCAGGCTTTCGGGAGCATTGAACGATGTGGAGCGCGAACTTGATGCGCTTCATATCGCCTATGAAACATTTGAGGGTGTAGGGAACAATCCTCAAGTGGAGCAGTGTCGTGAGCTTGGCGCACGTGCGCGCGCGTTTCGTGCAGACTTTATCATCGGCATCGGCGGCGGATCGCCTATCGATGCAGCAAAGGCTGTTGCGGTGTTTGCGGCTACGGACATAGAGCCCGAGATGCTGTTTCAAAACAAATACGAGCATGTACTTCCCATTGCTGCTGTACCCACTACTTCGGGCACGGGCAGCGAGGTGACACCATGGTCTGTATTGACATGGAATAAGGTTGAGACCAAGCAATCGTTTGGTGGGATTAAAACCTTTCCTCGCGTGGCCTTGTTAGACCCAAGCTATACGGAATCGCTTTCACCTTCCGTAACGCTCGATACCGCATTCGATGCATTTTCGCATTGCTTGGAAAGTGTTATCTCCACAAAGGCATCGCCCGTGACGGACGCGCTAAACTTCTATGCGCTTTCCCGTTTCGGTAAGCTAATAAAACCTTTAGAGCACGGCGAGCATTCATCCATACGCGATGAGTTGATGCTTGTTTCACTCCTCGGCGGTATAGCGATTGCTAACACGGGCACTACGCTCATGCATGCTATGGGATATCCTCTCACTTACTTCAAAAATGTGCCGCATGGCAGGGCAAACGCCTATGTGCTTCCCGCTTACCTCGCGGAGGTGGGTGCTTGTCGGCCGGAAAGGCTCGAGGTTGCACTAAAAGCACTCGGAATTTCACAGGAGGAACTTATAACGTTTACCAAGTGTAAATTCCCGTTCGATGTGAAGGCGAACACAGAGGAGCTTTCTCTATGGGCCACGCAGACGGCATTAAAGGATCCGCAGAAAACGACAGGCGTGCCTAATGACACAGAGCATATACGAGAGTTGTATGAGATGCTGTTTTGATTTTTCATGCATTAAGAACGTAATAACGAAGAACGTCGTCCTCGTGCGTAAAGGTAAACCCAACCTTTTCAAGTACATGGGCACTACGCTTGTTTCTATGGACGCAGTCGGCATACAACGTATGTAAACCCAACTCATGAAATGCATAGGCGATAATAAGCTGTTCTGCCTCTGTGCCGTAGCCGCGGTTTTTGAAGGTGTCGTTTGCAAGATGTACACTCATGGTCGCGCAGCCTTTTTCAAAGTCTATGCGTTTAAGCTGTATTTCACCTATGGCTCTTGCTTCAAGGCATATGACAAACAAGCGCCTGCTTTCGTCCGCTGACATTTTATCAAAATACCTGTTTGTAGTTGCTTCATCATATATGTAGCTTTTTTCCAACATGTCAAAATCAGCCACATAGCAACGCCAAAACTCATGGCACAACTCGCGCGTATAGGGATGCAATGTGATGAGTGAAGAATGTTTCACTTTCCCTTGTTCGCCTTTGCGCTGAAGTCGGTGCATCTTAGGCGCAGTATCGCTACCGCATTCACGGTTTTTTCGTCAAAATCATAAGTGCCTTCGCCGCATTGATGCTCCATAATCTTTATTAGCGCACTGCGCTTTTCATCAAATGTCTCAACGACTTCTATTTTACCAAACCCCATAAGGCATTCATAATAGGAGGTATAGGTATCGGTCGCCTCATCGTATTTTAACTCGAATGAACAGTCCATCTCAAAGCAGGCATTTTGGTTTCGCTTAATAATGTCGAGCTTTTTCCCTTCCCGTGCGCTATGTAAATAAAGCGTAATCGCCGTGCCGTCAAAATCGTATCCGAAGTTCATCGGAACTATGTAGGGAAATTCGTTGCCGCAAAGCCCGAGACGCATGATCTTGCATTTTTTTAAAATGCCCGCATAATCCTTAGATTCCCTGTCCGCGCGCCGCATAAAAACCTCCCTAAGATAGATAGGACAAGTATATCATGTGTGCAGTGCATATACCATATTTTGTCGATGCGGTGTATGTGCTATAATAGAAAAGATCATTATGGACGGGCAGAGTATTCGAAATGACGAACTATCGTGTAGGCGAAACCATACGAAAATTGCGCACGCAATTAGCC
>JAEZLG010000151.1 GCA_023435855.1 Bacillota bacterium
GCTGAAAGCTGCTCGAGAAAAACAAAACAACGCCGCAGCTTAGCCCGCCTATCAAAAGCGCGCGCTTATCTATCTTAATACCCTTTCTTTTATTGGAAGCATTTTTGGCCAATACAAACGGGATAAGCACGAGGCACCCAAGCGCCATACGCACGCCGATAAACGTAAAAGGGCCTACATACTCCATACCCTTGCTTTGCGCTACAAACGAAAAACCCCATATTGTGGCTGTAAGCAAAAGCAGTAAAGAATTCCTGATTGTCGTTTTGTTCATAGTATCATCGCTCTTTCATTATCCTTTGTTCAACATAAGTTAGCTTAAAGGATTTGGGTCAGATAAGTCAACCGGTTTTCGATGGCGTTGTCGATAGCACGTCTATAGCTGCATGCCAAGGGATCAGGGGGGATTCCGATTTCCCCCCTTAGGTCCCTTGGCGAACCCTTAACCCCCTTAAAACGGCCACTGCTTGGTGCTTTTAGGACGGCGTCATCAATGCCCTGCATATTTGCACAGTGGTTTGTGCGTTCCCGCATATTGAGATCACTTTTCGTCCACAAAAAAAACCGCCCAAGGCGGCATTGTCATTTCTCCACTTACTCTATTATACCTTCTCCAACTCCCTTTGCTTTTCTAAAACCGCTTCGCGCGCTTGTGTGTGCGGCTTTATGCGAACTGCCGGTGCGGAAATACGAACGGGCATGCCCGAGGCGGGCTTTTGTGCCATAATTTCGCGCTCTATATGCATGGCGTAGCCTTCAAGACCGTCGGCGTTGGATACGGTAACGGCATCGATGCCTAGCCCACGCATCATATAGCTTATAAGCATTGCACCATAAAGGATCACATCATGGCGCTCATAGAGAAGCGGCAGGTCTTTTCTGGCATCGCCCATGTCAAAAAGCTTGCGTGAAAGGGATTTTACGTCGGCAAGGGAGAGCGAAGTGCCGTCTACGCGCTCGCATTCGTACTGTGTGAGATTAAGCTTTAATGCAGCAAGCGTATGCGCACTCCCGCCCACCGCCGTCCAACGCATGGGTTCGATCTTGGGGAAACGGTAGACACGACTAGATATTGCATACACCGCGGCAAGCTTGGCTTCGAATGTTTTATAAGTTTGGGGTGCAAGGTCCTTCAAGCGCACACAACCCATCGGGAAGCTTAGTGCGCAGTCATCCGTGATAATTTGGCTGGAACCGCCGCCCACGTCGATAAGCCCGCCGCTGCCGCCGGTTGCACCTAAGAACGCATAGCGCGCTTCGTCGGCCCCGCTCAACACATCCGGTGTTATACCGCATTCTTTGCGAATAAGTTCTAAAAATTGCTCGCGGTTTCGGCAATCGCGCACAGCACTCGTAGCGTAAGCGTATACAGGAAGACCTTCCGATTTCGCCAGGTCCACAAAAGAACGCACGACTTCCGCCGTGTGTATCATTGCGGAATCGCTCAAGCGCCCGGAACCGTTTAACCCGCATGCAAGGCGGGTGGTTTCCAGCCGCTTTCCGCTTTTCCCCATGTACCGTATGGAATTGCTGCCGATATCGATTACCGCAACCAATGTATTGCGCCGCGTAAGCGGCATCCCCCATTATTTATCGATTTCAAATTGAATTTCGTTTTCTTTTATGTAACCTAGTTTTTCACGCGCGTATTCAAGCAGATATTCGTCACTGTGCGCGTATTCAATCATAAGCTCCGTGCGCTGCTTTTCGTTTTGAAGCGCATCGTACTTTGCCTGTAATTCGCTTTGCTGTTGATAAATCTCCTTGAGCTTTTGCTCTTGCGCATAAAAGACCGCACCTATGACGCACGCCCCCGCCAAAAACGCAAGCGCGGCAAACCTGAAACGGACTTTAAATTTCCCTTTTCCTTTTGCCATAGCTGCTCCGACTGTGTTTACAGACTTATTTACCTTATTATTGTACAATTGCATGAAATGCGCAAGTACTTTTTTGAATGTGATTTTAGCCGAGCATTTTTTCTCAAGATTTTGAAGTCGACGTTTTTTTCCTAAAAGCTCTGCTTATAGACATGATAATCGAATTGAACAGTCTCCCGACAAAGCGGACGTATACAAACGCCCCCAATGCAAGCCCTGCAAACAGGTACACGCGCGGTGCGCCGCTGTTGACGTAAAGCAGCGTCAGTGCGGCGATTACGCCCGCCACGGCATAAAAAAGCGCGTCGATAAAGCCCGTTATGAGCCTGTGTTTGCGAAACGGCAGCCATAGAAGTCGAAACAAATCGTACACGATGCCGATCACGAGCCCGCCGTACAGTGCGCCCAAAAACTTCGGCAGCTCGTTGAGCGTGTTGTACATCATTTAAATAGCCTTGAAAATACGCCGCCCTTTTGTGCAGGCGCGTCTGCGTACTCAATTGCCACTACCTCACCTTCGAGCACCACCTGTCCCTCATCGAGGTTCAGCTTGGTGATATGAAGGCCCGAACCCTCGATGGTAAGCTCGCCGGCCTCGGTAATTAGGAATATTTCCATTTCGTTAAAACTCGCCACATCCTTCACGCCCGTTACGCTCGTAAGCGTCCGACCCTCGATATGAATCGCATGCGGGCGCATCCTTAATCCGCTTTCAAGCCTCGGTTCCACCATGGTCTTCCCTCCCGTAACATACTTTCACTTTTCCCGCTTACTATGTATACGCTTATAGAGGCTTCGGATATGTATTTTTCTTGACATAATGACGTGCGGGTTATACTATAATTAAGTATAATAGCATATTGGTCTGATTTATGTTTCCTAGGTATATCCGCGGTAGCATTGGGCATAATGTTTTTTATCACCATTCAGTTCGCCAATAAAAAGTTAAACAAATCCTTCTAAAGGAGCAATTATCGTGACAAGGGAAATGTTGCTGCAAAAAAGCCTTGCTGATTTGCGCGAAATCGCCAAACTGCAAGGCGTAAAATCCATTGCAAAATATCGGAAACATGAATTGGCTGACCTCATCATGAACGGGGGTGTGCCTTCAGGCGAAACTTCCGGGCAGGATATTGAAGTAAAATCCGAGCCGGAGGTTGAAAAGCCTACCAATAAGAGCGCTGCACCGGAAACCGCCGTGCAAGAAACCGTTATGCCGGAGGCGCGTACACCCGCGCGGCAGAGCACGTATACCGCTCCCGCCTACCGCGCGCCGCAAGGTTACCAACAGGGTTATAACGCCGCAAACGCACCGCAGCGCAGGCAGTATACGCCGCAGCAGTCCCGCTACACAAGCGGCGGCTATAATAACGACCGTCAACAGCAGCGCCCGTACGCCAACCAAACGGGCTACCAGCAGCAAGGTTATCAGCAACAAAGTTACCAGCAGCAAGGCTATCAGCAGCACGGTTATCAACAAAATTATCAGCAGGGTTACCAACAAAGCTATCAGCAGCCTTATCAGCCGCGGCAGGAATATCCCTCGCCCTACGAACCCGAGGATGGAGGCGATGGCCGCTACCGCAACCGCGCTGATACTTATTATAATAAGGAATACGGAACCAGCAACCCTGCCGTACCTGAGCTTTTAGAGGGCGGCGCATGCGGCGAGTGCGAGGGCGTAATTGAGGTGCTTCCTGACGGCTACGGCTTTTTAAGGAGCGACAATTACCTTCCCGGTAACCGCGACGTGTATGTTTCCATCGCGCAGATACGCCGTTTCGGCCTAAAAACAGGCGACCTCGTAACGGGTAAAACACGCCCCGGCAAAGAGGGCGAACGCTTCCTTGCGCTTCTTTACATCACCGCCATCAATGGGGACGATCCAGAGCTTGCTTCGCAAAGGAAACCCTTCGAGGAGCTCGTGCCCATCTATCCCGATGAAAGGCTTACCCTCGAATGCTCGGGCGTAGGACGCGACCAGAGCATGGCCATCCGCCTAATCGACCTTTTGGCCCCCATCGGCAAAGGCCAGCGCGGCATGATCGTAAGCCAACCTAAGAGCGGCAAAACTACGCTTTTGAAAAATATCGCCAACGGAGTGTCCACCAACTACCCGGACGTTCACCTGATGGTGCTGTTAATCGACGAACGCCCCGAGGAAGTAACAGACATGCAGCGCTCCATAAAGGGCGAAGTGCTTTTCTCTACGTTTGACGAGCTCCCCGAGCACCACACACGCGTGGCGGAAATGGCGCAGGAGCGCGCCATGCGCCTTGTGGAGCAGGGCAAGGATGTGGTTGTTTTGATGGATTCCATCACACGCCTTGCGCGCGCTTATAACCTTGTAATCCCGACAACCGGTAAAACGCTCAGTGGAGGTATGGATCCCGGCGCTCTCCATAAGCCCAAGCGCTTCTTTGGCGCAGCGCGCAATATCGAAAACGGCGGCAGCCTTACCATTATCGCCACGGCGCTTATAGAGACGGGCAGCCGTATGGATGATATCGTGTACGAGGAATTTAAGGGCACCGGCAACATGGAAATTCACCTCGACAGAAAGCTTAGTGAAAAGCGCATCTTCCCCGCCATTGACATCTACAAGTCCGGTACGCGGCGCGAAGATCTGCTTCTCAGCCACGAGGAACGCGAAGGTGTTATGAGCATACGAAGGCTTTTAAGCTCCGGCAATACCGCCGATGTGACCGAACAGCTCATCGCCATGATGGATAAAACCGAGACAAACGACGAATTTTTAGTAAAGCTTCGCGGGTGGCTTGGCGTGTACGAGCGTGACGGATATTCCGCCGGCAAGAGCCCTCGGTAACAAATCCGGTGTATTTTTTCGAATTAATGCAATTTCCAATAAAAAACGCCCGCTTTGCGAGCGTTTTTTTATAAAATGTTCTTGCAATTACATAGCTGTGTGCGCTATAATAGCATCTGTTCGGCTGGCAAATTCCAGCCTTATGAATGAACCAAAGCCGCAGGATGGTCTATCGCCCTGCGCAAAGTAATGGGAGGGTGAAAATATGAAGAAAGATATCCATCCGGCATACGGCGAATCCACCGTTCGCTGCGCGTGCGGCGAAACCTTTTTGAGCGGATCCGTCAAGGGCGAACTCAAGGTTGAAATTTGCTCCAAGTG
>JAEZLG010000154.1 GCA_023435855.1 Bacillota bacterium
CATCAGCATCAGCACCTGCGTCATTTATGGCTGTGCAGGCACCGGTAATTGCACCTGCACCCGTCGTAAAAAAGCAGCCGCAAAAGCTCAACACCGAAATCACGCGCATCTATGAAACGCTCGTAGAAAATGATGTGCACTATAGCGTGGCACGAAAGATCGCGCGCCGCACACAGGAGCTTTCTGCCCGCGCGGGTGAAGACCCGCTGCACGTGGCACATAGCCTTATCGCGGAAATGTTTGGCGAGTGCGCAACCATTCGACTGAAGAAATACCGCATGAACGTAATTGCGCTTGTAGGGCCTACAGGCGTAGGAAAAACCACCACGCTCGTTAAGCTTGCAGGCCTTTTCAACATCGATCAGAACCTCAAGGTGGGGTTTGTCAACACGGATACCTACCGTGTAGCCGCGCAGGAGCAGATTAAGACCTCTGCGGAGATTATGGATATACCCCTTCATACACTTTATTCGCCCGAGGAAATGGAGCATGCACTGAGTCAACTCGATGACCGTGATGTGGTGCTGATTGATACTGCGGGTAAGAGCATGGTCAATAAGGAGTATGTCAAAGAGGTCGAGTCGTATATGAACCAGTCTAGTGCCGACGAGATACTTTTAACGGTTAGCGCTTCCATGGGGTTTAGCGCCTGTAAGGCGTTCTTGGATCAGTTCGCGTTTTTAAAGAACGCGAAGCTTGTTGTGACCAAGCTTGACGAGATGGTTTCCTGGGGCAATGTGCTCAACATCGCATACCTCGCGCAAAGGCCTATCGCCTATGTGACTATGGGACAAAATGTCCCGTACGATATAGAGCGCTTTGATGTAAAAAAGGCAGTGGATAACATACTGGAAAGCACAGGTATGTAAGGAAATGGAGCAGGCGAAAAACCTCAGAAAACTGATGCAGCCTCCTAAGAATTCCCCCATTCGCGTCATCACTGTGACGAGTGCAAAGGGCGGGGTTGGTAAGTCCAGCGTTGCGGTGAACTTCGCTATCGCGCTTGCGCGGCGCAACATGCGTCCGCTCATTGTGGATACCGATTTTGGCCTTGCTAACATCGACGTGATGCTGGGCGTGAAGCCTAAATACGATTTGTCAAACGTCATAAAGGACCGGGTTGATATACGCGATGCGGTTGTGAGCGGGCTTTACGGTGTGCAGTTCATATCGGGCGGCTCGGGTGTTGAGGAGCTCTTGAATCTCTCCGACCAAGAGTTGCAACGCATCATACGAAATCTAATGTGCCTTGACGATTTTGCGGATTGCATCATTTTCGATACTGGTGCCGGCATATCGGAAAACATTCTTAAGCTCATTTGCGCAAGCCATGAGACGCTTCTTGTAACGACGCCGGAGCCTACCTCCTTTATGGACGCCTATGCGCTTGTGAAAATTGTCAGCAAACGCGACCTGAAGCCTTCCATGCAGCTTATCGTAAACCGTGCAGAGTCCGAAAAGGAGGCCGAGGCTGCTTTGGAGGGATTCATACGCATTGCGCGAAAGTATACAGGCGTAAGCGTAAGCCCGCTCGGCTACATATTGCGCGACGACAATATGGTGCGTGCCGTGAAGCTGCAATCGCCTTTGCTCATCAGCTACCCCAACAGCAAGGCGGCGTATAACTTTGAAAACCTCGCCGCAAGTTTTCTCAAAAAACCTGTTGTGGAAGCACAGGGCATAAGCGGCTTCATCAAACGACTATTCGGCAGATCGGGGGAGAATGAAGCATGAAACTGTCGGATCTTATACGAGAGGGCGAAGTACTCGAACTGAAGGTCGGACGCATCGCAACAAAAACTATGGTTCGCGAAACATTAGGCGAAAAACTTTTGATTGTGGATCAGCCCGAGTACAGGCTCCACCCGCTTATCATTGCGGCGGATGAACGCGTTAAGCTTTCGGTGTTTCGCAACAACGGCGTTTTTACATTAAACGCCATCGTGGAGGAAACGTTTACACGTGACCGCGCACCGCAGTGCCTTTTAAGGGTGACAGGCGAGATCGAACGCGAGCAGAGACGCTTCTTCTACCGCCTGCCCGTGAAGCTCAGTATCATGGTGCGCCAGAAAGGCAGAGAGTCGAGGCTCGCCATGGGGTATCCTGCCGAGACAATTAACTTGAGCGAGCGCGGCGTATGCTTTTCCTGCCGCGAAAGGCTTCCGCGCGGCAAACGCATAAGCGTGCAGCTGGAGCTCGACGATATGGGTTTCATGGTACTCTCAGCCGAAGTGTTACGGTGTGAACCTTTGGCGATAAAGGATGGCGCTTATGCGATAGGCGCACAGTTCACTGAGCTTTCGAGCGCAGAGTCCGCCTACATCCGCAAATTTATCATGAAGCGGCAGATGAAGCGGCCCGTGAACGAGGAAGACTGATTTAGATGTAAACCTCCCCTTACCTTAGATCGGGGGTGCAGTATGGCTGAGGTTAACAGCGGCGCAGCGGAAAAATTATGGGAGAGTTATAAGCGCGACAGCTCGCTTGAAAACAAGAATGAGCTCGTCATGCATTATCTTTATCTCGTAAAAAGCATCGTTTATCGCTTGATGCCTACGTATGAAGGGTACTCCAACTTTGATGATCTTTTAAGTTGCGGCGTACTTGGGCTCATCGACGCCATCAATAAATACGACATATCGCGGGACATACGTTTTGAAAGCTATGCGAAGCTTCGGATACGCGGGGAGATCATCGACAATATGCGCCGTCAAGACTGGGCACCGTCGAGCCTGCGCAGGAAAATTCAATCTGTAAGCAATGCTTACGCAAGCCTTGAAAAAGAGTTATTGCGAGCACCTACCGATTTTGAAGTGGCGGATTTTCTCGGCATGGAGGAAAAGGAGCTGCAGAAACTGCTCGACAAAACGCATACCTTTAACGTATTGCATTTTGAAGAATTGGTGTCGAGTGAAATGAGCATTGCCGCCGTGGTACCCGATACGTCGGAAACGCCCGAGGAGCGCTTGGAAAGTAAAGAAATGAAGCGCATGCTCGGAGATATGATCGAAAGCCTCCCCGAGAAGGAAAGGCTTGTAATTACGCTTTACTATTACGAGGAGCTTACACTCAAAGAGATTGCGCACATACTCGGGGTGTCCGAGAGCCGCGCTTCGCAAATACATTCCAAAGCTATGCTCAAATTCCGCTCGAAATTGCAGAATGCGTTGAATCAATAAGGAGGATCGCGTGTCTGAAAAAGAGAAACGGAGCGGGCCGTTCAGCTTTCTCAAAAAGAATGCTCCAGTCAGCGGCTCCGAAAAGAAAGAGAGTTTGAAGGCTCAGTACATACCCTGGTACGATTTCTCATTCGATCAGGATGGCGTACATGTGCGCTTCTATTACAACCCGGGTGTAAACTCGCCGCTTAAGAGCGAGCTCGTCTGCTACGATATCGAGCGCCGTAAAATCGAACAAGCGGATGTATCAAAGCTCAACGAATGTATGCTTGCGGGTGAGACGAACTGCCTTATTGCACCGCCGCAGGAAGAAAAGGCCGTGGATGGAGGGATCTATGTACTCACGGCACGCGACGAAATGACGGCAACTTTGCAGCTTTTGCCGCCGGCGCGTGATGGTAAAGCCCTCACATACGATGAGGTGCTTTCCGTCATTAAAGACGAGTATAAAATAAGCTATGGTCTTGACGAAAACGCGGTACGCACGGCGGTATCAAGCGGCATCTTTTTTGAGCCTGCTTCTATAGCGCAAGGCAAGAGTGCCACGGCTGGCACGGACGCATACCTAAACTTCCGTTTCAAAACGAACATGCTCAAAGATTCATTTCGCGCGGAGCTCCCTGTATACAACGAAAAGGAGTTTTTTACGGTCGTCCGCGAAGGTGATGTGCTGGTGGAAAAAACACCGTACAACAATGGCATCGCGGGCATCACCGTGCGCGGAATGACGCTTCACGCCGTAGAGGGGCGCGACTGTCGGCTGCCCGAAGGGATAGGCGTTACGGCATCGGACGACGGTATTTACCTTTACGCAGCAAGAGAGGGGCGCCCATACCTAATGGGTGGCCGCGTGCTTATTTCAGACGTGATGGCTGTTGATGGCGATGTGGACCTGGCGATTGGAGATATCGATTTTGATGGAGATGTACTGATTCGCGGCAACGTGCAAAGCGGCATGATCGTGCGGGCCACGGGCAATGTCGAAATAGGCGGAGCTGTGGAGGCGGCCGCCATCGATGCCGGCCGCGACATTGTGCTCTTTCAGGGTATGCAAGGTGCTGATACGGGAGCGCTCCGAGCGGGCGGCGATATCTACGCGCGCTACATCATCCGCGCAAGCGTAGAAGCCGACGGTAATTTATACGGGGATTATGTCGTGAGCTCGCAGATAAGCGTCATGGGTATGGTGCGTATGATGGGGAGCCACGCCAAGATATTCGGCGGTATGCTGCGCGCATCGTCTCGCATATGGGTAAACGCCATAGGCACAGTTTCGGGTGAAAAGACCACCATTGAGATAGGTTCCTCGCCAAAGCTTCGCAAGCGGCTTATAGAGCTTGAGGATAAGCGTACACAGACCAAGGTGCAGCTTGAAAAGATCGATAACCTCGTGCGCGTACCCATTCCTCGCACGGAAACGCCGGAGCGGCTGGAAATGCGAAAGAAGCTCGCAATGAGCCGCGACATGGTGCTTATTACCCTCGATGAGCTCACGCGCGAGGTTGATGAATTAAAAAATGAGATTAAGCGGAGGTCCGACGGGAGGCTCCATGTACGCGGTGAGGTTGCCGCCGAAGTACGCATCATCATCGACGGTATAGCCATCGTTACGCGCGCACGCGCATTTAGCGCAAGCTACCGCTGCCGCGACGGCTCGGTGGTCGCTACATCGTATGAGGGGGATAGTGAAGAAAGCTAAAGCTTCTTTCGCGGAAATGGCGTGCCATTTTCGCGAAGGATTTCGCTCCTATCGCGGTTTTGCGTCCGCGGCTTTAGTCGCAGCAAAACCGTGCAGACCTCGCGTGTGTGACGGTACTGCACATGCGCGACAGCGGAGGTAGGTATGGGAGATATAGGATTCGGATCGTCGAAAATCATGATCCATAAGGCAACGGAGGTTTCTCGTGAGGTGAGCAATCTTCTCAAATCTGCCGAGCAGGCTCAGGCGTCTGCTCAAAAAGCGGTCAATGCACAGGCCGATGCGATGCAAAGAACTGTGCAGGACGTGAACAAGGCCGAGGCTGCAACCACTATACAAGACGACCAAAATAGTAGGGGTGAAGGCCAATCGGAGCGCGAGCGCGAGGCTGAGCAGGCCAACCGCGAGGCTGAGGAGACTATCATCGCTCAGGCGGATGTGGGCACACAACAACGCCTGCTCGATATTCGCATATAGCTTAGAAAGGGAAATTATGACATACGAATACTACATCTTTGCGGGTTTTGTTTTTTTGCTGCTCGTTGCGGTGATCTATCTAAACCAGATGTTCAAAAAGTCCCGTAACGAGGGAGATTAAAGAGACGACAGGGAGCGCAAGCTCTATGCGCTCTACCAAACCCTCGATGAAGAAATGCTCGCGCTCGATGCGGATATCGGCCGCGCCCGCAGCGAGAACGATGAAAAGCTCAAACGCATGGAGGAGCTTTTGCAAAAGATGGAGGCTTTAAGCGCCGAGTTTAGCGCTAAGACGGAGTGCGCCCGCGCGGAGCTGACTGCCGCCGCAGAGCAAGCTAAGGCGCAGGCTAAAGCTCAGGCGCAAGCTGAGGCACAAGCGCAGTCCGATTTGGATGCTGTAAAGCCGGAGCCGCAAAAGAACGAAACAAAACGCTCGGACGAGAAGAAACTTTTAAAACGTCGTTCACCAAGAGCCGAGCAGGTGCGAAAAATGCATAGCGATGGTCTCGAGCCCGAAGAGATTGCGCGCGACCTTGCCATATCGCGCGGCGAAGTGGAGCTTATTTTGGGCATTGGGAAGTAACGAACCACAATATATACGCACCCCTTTTTTTGCGCCGTGTTCAGCCAAAAAACTTTGGCTGCGGCGCAATTTTTATTAAAGAAAAACGCATTTCTATCGATGTAGTATATAGGATAGTGCGCGCATTATAGCAAGTTACGCACTGCCGTTTCGGAAAGGAGTTTTGCGATGCTTCGCAGTATTTATATGAGCGCGACCAACATGGTGCTTCAGCGCGCCAAGGTGGACGCAATCACCAATAACATTGCCAATACCGATACGACGGGGTATAAAAGCGACAAGCTCGTCTCACGCTCGTTTTCCGATATGCTCATCAGCCGTTTGGACGATCCCAATGTGGTTCGCACTTCGCAGCAGATCGGCAGCCTCAACACGGGCGTACATGTGGATGAGCTCGTTACCGATTTCTCGCAAGGCTCTCTGGAGCAGACTCTCAGCAATTCGAACCTTGCCATCAACGGCGAAAATGCTTTTTTCGTGGTCAATACCACAGCGGGTGATCGCTATACACGCGACGGCAGCTTCTACGTGAATGCCGAAGGCTATCTTGTCACCTCCGCCGGTGACCGCGTTATGGGAGAAAACGGAGCAATCCGCGTCAACACAAACGACTTCTCCGTGGACGCGCAAGGTAATGTTAAGGCCAAAGATCAGGCGGTCGGCAAGC
>JAEZLG010000180.1 GCA_023435855.1 Bacillota bacterium
TAGAATGTAACGATATAATAATTGAAACGATAGGAGGAGAGAATTATGGATGTTGTTGTATTATCCGGTAAAAAAGAAATGGATATTTATATCAACCCGCAGCGGCAGAAGCTTATACGCTGCATGCGCCTTGCGAAAGCGCCTCAAACGCCAAAGCAGTTGGCGGATCAAATGGGTATTTCTGCTTCCGCCGTGCAGCATCACTTAAAAAAGCTCGGCGAGCTTGGGCTTGTGGAAGTAAGTCATACCGAGCTTATTCATGGTATTACGGCAAGCTATTATAAGCTTCTTCCCAAAACTGTGAGCATTGGCGGGACGATGGGCAATCTTATTCAGGATGAATATGCTGAGCAAAGGTTTGCGTTAATGCAAAACTCAGTTTCTGCCGTATTCGAAGGCTTTGCCAGATACTGCAAAAATGCAGACAAATCCAACACTCGTACGGAGCACGGCGATATTTTAAGCGGCATTATTTACCTTGCACGGCAGGAAGCGAAAGAGCTAAACGGTATCATTCGGGCTTATCTCGATGCGCATGAAACGGCAAAGGAAGACGGCGAGCCGTGGGAGTATGCGCTTATCACCTATCCCGCACAGGAGAAATGAGATGCGTAAAAGATACCGGCTGTTAATCTTCTTAAACACCTTTGCATCAGGCATCATGGCACCGGTTCTGGCGCTGGCACTTCTTGATCACGGCGCAACCATCAGCACGGTTTCGTTAATGCTGGGTATCTATTCACTTACGGTAATCACTGCGGAATTTCCAAGCGGGGTGTTTGCGGATTTATGCGGTAGGAAAAAAGCCTACGCGCTTTCCGCCGCTCTGTATGTTTTGAGCTATTGCGTGCTGCTGTTTTCGACTACCGCTTTATTGCTTGCAGCCGCGATGGTGCTGCTTGGTTTGGCGCGCGCGTTTTCTTCAGGCAGTATCGATGCTTTGGCGATGGATGAAGCTGTTTCAAGTGGGTGTGAGGTGGTGACGGTATCTTCGCAAGTATCCATTATGGAGAATGCGGGCTTGGCGGCGGGTGCGCTCACGGGAGGTTTACTTAGTGGGATTGGGGAGCGATATGATGGCAATCTTATTGTAAATCTTACTGTCTATATACTGGTTTTTGTGTGCACGATTTTGTTTGTGCACGAACAACCGCGCCCGTGTAGTAAGGCGCGCGGAATGCTTGAGGGATTTCGTGTGCAGGTGCGTGAAAGCCTTTCTTTTGTTGTACAAAAGGGGAAGGTGCGCATGTTGCTCGTACTATCCATGTTGACGGGATTCGCGCTCATTTCCGTAGAAACATATTGGCAGCCGTCTTTACTAAAACTGTCTCCGCCGCCTTTTGTTTTCGGTGTCGTCAGTTTTGCGGGTTTTGCTTGCGTGGTTGTGGGAAGTAAGCTTACGCAATGTCTATTAACAAAGCATCCGCAAATAGGCGTGGTTGTTACACTCGGTTTCAAAGCTCTGTTTGGCTTGAGCCTTGGGCTGCTCGTTGCTCAAAGCGAATCTCTTCTTTTTGCGGGTGTATATTCTCTTGCCTATTTGTTCCTCGGCAGCGGCAGCGTAGCCGAAAGCGCGCTTCTAAACCAACTGGCACCTTCTGAGAGGCGTGCGAGCATTCTTTCGCTGTTTTCCTTTGTACTGCAAATCGGCGGGCTTATTGCATCGCTTGGTGGTGCCGCCATGAGTGCGTATTCTGATTATAAGTACATGTGGTATCTCTCAGGCGGCCTTTTACTTCTCGGTGTCGGTGTATTCGCCTTGGTTTTCGGCAAGCGGTTTTTGCAGGCCCGGCAAAAAACCGGGCAGAATGGACTGAACCTAACACAAGGCGAGGCTGCAAATGCTGCAGGAGATGTTTGTGAGGAGGGAAATACGTAAAGACCGTACCGATATATTCAGTTCTAAATGTAAATCCGCAACGTTACGCGGATTTTCTTGTTTTCACCTGAAAGAAACGGTCTCTTTCACATTTCTTTCAAAATTTTAAACTGCTTTGTTCACCGCCATACTATAATGTGCTGTTATAATCGTACCAAATGACCCAAGGAGGTGGAGGCGCGTGAACGCCAATAAATTTACGAAGAAATCCTTAGAGGCAGTGCAGGCGGCACAGAGCCTGGCTATAGAATTGAGCCATCAGCAGCTTGATGAGGAGCATCTTTTGCTGGCACTTGCGCGCCAGGAAAACTCGCTTATCTTAAGTCTGTTTTCCCGCATGGGCACGGATACGAACGCCCTTGTTGCAGCGATTGAAAATCGCTTAAAAGCCATGCCTGCGGTAACAGGCAGCGGGCGTGAAGCGGATAAGATCTATGTAACACAAGAGCTTGACCGCGCGCTCAACGAGGCGGAAAAAGAAGCCGGACGCATGAAGGACGAGTATGTATCCGTAGAGCACCTTGCGTTAGGCCTTATGGATGCGCCAAACGCCGCCATTGGCGAGATGTTTCGTCGTTTTAACATACGGAAGAACGACTTTTTAAAGGTCTTAAACGAAGTAAGAGGCAGTACGCGCGTTACAAGCGACACGCCCGAGGAAACCTATGATGCGCTTAAAAAATACGCACAGGACCTTGTGGAGCTTGCAAAAAGGCAAAAGCTCGACCCGGTTATTGGACGCGATGAAGAGGTGCGAAACGTAATCCGTATACTCTCGCGTAAAACCAAAAACAACCCTGTTTTAATCGGCGAGCCGGGCGTAGGTAAAACCGCCATCGCCGAAGGGCTTGCGCAGCGCATTGTACGCGGGGACGTACCCGCTTCCTTAAAAGAACGCAGCATATTTTCGCTCGATATGGGAGCGCTCATCGCGGGTGCTAAGTATCGCGGCGAGTTTGAAGAACGCTTAAAGGCCGTTCTCAACGAGGTAAAGCGCAGCGAAGGCCGCATCATACTCTTTATCGACGAGCTTCACAACATCGTAGGTGCGGGCAAGACCGAAGGTGCCATGGACGCGGGAAATCTCCTAAAACCCATGCTCGCTCGCGGCGAACTTCACTGCATAGGTGCCACCACGCTCGATGAGTACCGTAAATACATAGAAAAGGACGCTGCGCTTTCACGCCGCTTCCAGCCTGTCATGGTAGAGGAGCCGACAGTTGAGGATACCATCGCTATTTTACGTGGTCTAAAGGAACGGTACGAAGTGTTCCACGGCGTGAAGATTAACGATAGCGCTCTCATTGCAGCCGCAACGTTGTCCAACCGTTATATCTCAGACCGCTTTTTGCCGGATAAGGCCATTGACCTTGTAGACGAGGCATGTGCCATGATACGTACGGAGATGGACTCCATGCCGCTAGAACTCGATCAGATCTCACGCCGCATCATGCAGCTTGAGATTGAGGAGGCTGCGCTCAAAAAGGAAAGCGACAAGCTTTCCTTGGAGCATTTGGATGAGATACGAAAGGATATCGCTAAGGAGCGCGATGTATTTAACGGCCTTAAGGCGCGCTGGGAAAACGAGAAGGATTCCATTAAAAACGTGCAGAAGATTCGCGGTGAAATAGAAAAGCTTAACGCGGATATGGAAAAGGCGGAGCGCGAATATAACCTTTCGCTCGCTGCGGAATTGAAATACGGGCAGCTCCCAAAGCTGAAGGAACAGCTTGATGAGGCAGAGAAGCTTTTTGAGGAGGGCAAGACCTCCGGCTTATTGCGTGACCGTGTAAGCGAGGATGAAATCGCCCGCATCGTATCGCGCTGGACGGGCATCCCCGTCATGAAACTCATTGAAGGCGAACGGGAAAAGCTTTTGCATCTTGATACGATTTTACATGCTCGAGTCATAGGGCAGGATGAGGCAGTCGATACCGTTTGCGATGCTATACTCCGCACCCGCTCGGGGCTTAAGGACCCGAAAAAACCCATTGGCAGCTTTTTGTTCTTAGGTCCTACGGGCGTAGGTAAAACGGAGCTTGCCAAAGCGCTCAGTGAAGCGCTCTTTGACGACGAAAACAACCTCGTGCGCATCGACATGAGTGAATACATGGAGAAGTTCTCCGTGTCACGGCTCATCGGCGCACCGCCGGGCTATGTCGGCTACGATGAAGGCGGGCAGCTTACTGAGGCTGTACGCCGCCGTCCGTACTGCGTGGTGCTCTTCGATGAAATCGAAAAAGCGCATCCGGACGTGTTCAATGTGCTTTTACAGGTGCTCGACGACGGCCGTATCACCGATTCGCAGGGCCGAACGGTGGACTTTAAGAACACCGTAATCGTGATGACCTCGAACCTCGGTTCAAACTTTATCCTCGAGGGCATTAAAAACGGTGAGATTTCGCCTGAAGCCCGCATACAGGTGGAAACGCTCGTGAAGCGCAGCTTCCGGCCGGAGTTTTTAAACCGCATCGATGACATTGTGTTCTACAAACCCTTGAGCCGCAAGGAGATTTACAGCATCATGGAGCTGCAGCTTAAGGATATTGAAAAACGCTTGGCGGAGCGAAGGCTAACGTTAAAGCTGACCGATGCAGCAAAGGAGTATTTCGCAGAAACGGGCTACGACCCGCAGTACGGCGCAAGGCCGTTAAAGCGGCTCCTATCAAGCAAGCTTGAAACATTGCTTGCGCGAACGATCATAGAGTCCGACCCTGCACCCGAAACGTTGTTTACCGTAGATTACGACAGCGAAAGGCTGGTTGTGAGAACGTAGAGGAAGAATACTACCATTGGAAGCACGCCGCAATTAGAATCATTGCGGCGTGCTTTGTCGTATGCTATCCTTTGTTCAATAAGGTGTATAAGAGGCAACGGTATGGATTTAGCCAAACGCAAGCAGATACGTTTGAAGGATTTTGACTATTCACAAAGCAATGCCTTCTTCATTACAATCTGTACATTTAACCGCAAAACGTTGTTTGGTACTGTAGGGGCGGATTCCATATCCGCCCGACTGATACACGATATCTTTAAAAGAACCATAGAGCAATATCCAAATGTGTATTGCCCTAAATATGTGGTCATGCCGAATCATTTCCATGCAATTGTTGTAATGAAACGGGCGGATATGGAATCCGCCCCTACGCTATCCGAGGTGGTTCAGTCATTTAAACGGCATTCTACAATCGAGTATATTAAGCTTGTAAAAGGCGGTGTTTTGCCGGCATTTCAAAAACAAATTTGGCAGCGCTCCTTTTACGATCATGTTGTCCGTAACGAGCAGGATTATCTTGAGATATGGAAATACATTGATGAGAACCCGTTGAAATGGCAGGAGGATGAAATGTATGAGGCGTAAATAGTAAATAAATGTTCGGATAATACAAAGGGCGGGATGAACTCATCCCGCCCTACAATTTATTGCTCGTAAATCTCTCCCCGTGCCTTCAAATCCGTAAGTATCTGCGCGTACATCTTCTCATCAATCTTGAATTTCCAAAGGTATACAATGTAGCCGAGCACTATAACGATAAGCGGTAGGGCGAACATGGAAAGCTTGAGGGTTTCGATGCCTTCGGGCGTGACGTCTGCAGGGGTATTAGCGCTATTGATGCCGGAGATGATGACCGTGGCACCTACGATAGCATTAGCGATGGCTGCACCTATTTTGTTGATGAATGGCTGGAGAGCAAAGGTGACGCTTTCGCTGCGGCGGCCGAGCTTCCACTGGCCGTATTCTATGCTGTCGGCGAGGAACATGAGCATCAAAAGTTGGATAAACGCTTGCCCGATAAAAAGGAGCATGCCAGCAATGCCGATAAATACCATCGGATCCAGCATCATCCCGTAAAACGTTACAGCGCTATTCGGCACGAAGAAAAACACAGCATAGCCAAGAAGAACCAGGATTGTTCCGATGGTGTAGAGCGCTTTGCGGTTCCACTTTTTGCTAAATAGGGGGAATACGGAAAGCGCAAGTATCTGTGCCACCCCAAGCACTACGCCAAATAGGGAATACATGTTTTCGTTACCGTATACGTATTTGAAATAATAGGTGCCAAAGCTTGTTGTGGTGCAATAACCGATCATGAAAAGCGACATGGAAACAGCTGTGAACAAAAGCTGATCGTTTTTAAAAATTGCACGGCCTAGCTCACGTAAAGATGCGTTTTTTTCAGGTTCCACTACAAGGTGAGGCTCTTTCACGCCAAACACGGTTATGGCCTGCCCGCCAACCATAATGACTGCACAGGCTACGGTAAACACAAACCAGCCCGTTTTGCCGGATTGAAATACGTCGCTTAACAAACCTGTGACGGGCATGATTGCCCCTACAACCAAGAAAAGCCCTATGTTTGCACAGATGCGGGCGATGGCGCCAATCTTTTCGCGCTCCTTCTGGTCGAGCGAGAGTGAAGGCAGCATGGACCAGTAGCCTATATCATTGGCGGTAAACGCAACATCCCAAAGAAGATACAGCACAGCAAACAGCACTACATAGGCTGCGCCGGTTAGACGAAAATCCGCAAACATAAGTACAGTAATGACAGCGGTACCGATAGCACCCCATGCGATATAAGGCTTAAATTTGCCGTGCTTACCGCGTGTGTTGTCAACAATCGCACCCATAATGGGGTCGTTTACGGCGTCAAATATGCGCGCAGCGAGCAATACGCCCGTGATCCACCACATCGTTGCGTCGTCGAGATTGAGCACTTCCGTCATGAAGAACAATAGATACATGCTCACAAGTGTGTAGAGCATATCGCGGCCTATGGTGCCGAGGCCAAAAGTCCAGCGGTTTTTGCGGTATGATTGTTCTGTCATATGCCTGCTGCCTTTCATTAGGAAAGTTATGATAAGAAATGTGAGAGAATTTATCAATTACAAGTATATCATAAAATGCAGTTATGCTAAAGGAATTTGCCAGGATAGGGCATGGGATGGAATTTTACTAGGAAAAGGGCTGTTCCGGAAAATCCGGAACAGCCCTCGTTTAATGTTTACGCTTTTAACGTTTATCTGCCGAACTGGCAATCGTTGTTGCCGGAGTCGGTGATCCACATTTCAAGCATGTTGATCGGGTCATTGAAGTCCGCAACCCAACCGGCGCGGGAGATATCGAAGTTACCGGCTTTGCGCTCTGCAAGGAGGGTATCCCAGTCAAGCGTCTTGATGCTCATGTTGATGCCGACAGCCGCAAGGTCCTGCTGAATGCACTCTGCGATCGCAACGTGGCCGGTGTTCTCGTTGATGAGGTACTCGAAGCTGATGGGGGTTGACGCGGAGAGCTTGCCGTCTTCAAACGTATAACCGGCGCTCTCGAGCAGTGCAATCGCCTGATCCACTTCGGGGGTGGTGCCTACGTAGCCGTCGCTGCCGTTGGGGTAGCTCCAGCCAGCGGCATCCTTGAACACGCCGCCGTTACCGTTGAGCATGCCCTGGGGGATGAAGCTGGTGGCAGGAATCTGGCCGGTCTGGCCTACGACTTCCGCAATGTATACGCGGTCAATCAAGAGGCTGAATGCACGGCGCATAGCGGAGGCTTCCTCAGCGGTCTTGCCTTCGAACAGCGGAGACTTTACATTGAATTCCACATAGTAGGTACCAAGCTGCGGCACTATGAAGAACTCGGGATCATTGGTCTGGAGCAGAGTCTGGATTTCATCATTGGGGACGGTGTCGATGAAGTCCAAATCGCCGGCGCGGTAAGCGGCGTAGATCGCCACGTCATCCGCGGAAAGCATTAACTCGAGCTTCTCGGTCTTCACGTTAGCGGCATCCCAATAGTTGGGGTTCTTAACATAGGTCATGCTCTCGTTGTGGGTCCAGCTCTCGAGCATGTAAGGACCGCTCGAAACGAAACCGGCTTCCAGCGCCCAAGCACCTGCATCGGCGATGTTTCCATCGGCGTCGAGGTAACCCGCAGCAGCCTCAACCTGGGACTGCTTTACGGCGAAGAAGGTCGGGAACGCCATAAGATCGAGCATGTACGCGCAGGGCGAGGACAAAGTGACGGTAAGCTTGTTGCCGTCAGCCTTGACCTGCAGCTTGTCAACATCGACGCTTACAAGCTTTTTGCCCGCAGTGCCGTCATCATTAACGATGTCCTCATATACGCCCATCTCGCTGTAACCAGCGATGCCGGCGAACATGTAGGAGTAGTCAGCACCCGTGAAGGGGTTCGCGGCGCGCTTCCAAGAATACTCAAAGTCAGCAGCGGTCAAATCGGAGCCATCGCTCCACTTGAGGCCGTCCCTGAGGGTAAACACGTAGGTTAAACCGTCAGCAGAGACTTCGAAACCTGTGGCGAAGTTGGGGGCAGGCAGACCGGCAGCATCGTAAGTGTAAAGGCCGCCAAAGCTGTTTGCCGCGAGGGTGGCACCGTCAACGCTGCTGTTAAGAGCGGGGTCGAGACGGTCGGGCTCGGACGCGAGATTCATGCGCAGCGTAGTTGCATCACCGTTGGTGGCATACTGGAAGAATTTCGTGCCGAACAGGTTGGAGAAAAAGCCCTGCACGGTTGAACGCATCATGTAGCTGTCGTTGTAATAGTAAATGGGCATTACAGCGCCGGTATCCATGAGGATGTCCTCAGCCTGGTGCATCAGTTCCACGCGCTTTGCAAAGTCGGTCGTGGATTTGATCTCGGTGATGAGCGCATCATAACCGGTCCAGTCGGGGCGGGGGTCGGTCGCTACGGGCTGCTCTTCGCCGGGGGTTGCCTCGGGAGCTGCCGTTGCGGGTGTGTCGGGCGTAACGGGTGTTTCACCCTTAGGCTGGCAGGCAGCCACTACCGAGAAAACCATCATCAGAGCGATGAGCAGAGCGATAAGTTTTGTGGTCTTCATGTTCTGTCCTCCTTATTATTTATAGCAACCGCGGCGGCCTTGCCGCCTTCGGCTGTTATCAAAAGTTATTTGTTCCAACAGGCTACAA
This sequence comes from Bacillota bacterium, assembly GCA_023435855.1. Taxonomy (GTDB): domain Bacteria; phylum Bacillota; class Clostridia; order Christensenellales; family CAG-138; genus UBA7707. The sequence goes on from JAEZLG010000180.1 coordinate 8,822, forward strand.
AATGCCCTGCACTGCGCTCGATGAGTGCAGGCATTTCCTGTGCGCAACGCTCCGTGGCATACCTGCAGCGCGTGCGGAACGGGCAGCCGCTCGGCATTTTGAGAGGGCTAGGAACGTCGCCCTCAAGCACGATGCGTTGACGTTTCCTCGCGGACTCCGGATCAGGTAACGGTACGGCGGACATCAGCGACATCGTGTAGGGATGCTCCGGCTTTTCGCAAAGCTCATTCGCCTCAGCAAGCTCTACGATCTTGCCTAAATACATTACGGCGATGCGCGTGCTTATATGCTGTACGATCAAAAGGTCATGCGCGATGAAGAGGTACGCGATGCCGAGCTTTTGCTGCAGATCCTCAAATGTGTTGATAATCTGCGCCTGAATGGAAACGTCGAGCGCTGACACGGGTTCATCGCAAACGATGAAGCGAGGATCCACCGCAAGCGCGCGCGCAATGCCGATACGCTGGCGCTGGCCACCAGAAAATTCGTGTGCGTAGCGCGTGGCATGCTCGGTTGAAAGACCGACGAGGTCCAAAAGATATTCAACCTTTTCCCTGCGCTCCGCGCGGGGAACACGGCGAATGTCGAGCGGCTCACCTATGATATCACCGACCGTCATGCGCGGGTTGAGTGAGGAGTAGGGATCCTGGAATACGATCTGCATATCCTTGCGGTGCTCGTCTATATTCTTTTCGGTAATCTCTACGCCGTCGAAGAAAACCTGTCCTGCAGTGGGCTTGTAAAGGTGCAAAATAGTCCTGCCTACGGTGGTTTTGCCGCAGCCGGATTCGCCCACGAGCCCAAGCGTTTCCCCTTGTGCAAGATCAAAGGAAACGTCGTCCACGGCCTTTAAGGGCGTGGTTTCAAACAGCCCCGTCTTTATGGGGAAGTATTGCTTTAGGTTTTTGACCTCAAGGAGGGGTTTGCTCATTTGTTGTCACCTCCGGTCGTGGTAGTAGAAGCTTCATCATAAACGGCCTTAACATTCATCCAACAGGCCGCAAGGTGATCTTGGGCAACAAAAACTTCCTCCGGCTGCTCACGAAGGCATATCTTCATGGCGCAGTCGCAGCGTGAGGCAAAGGCGCAGCCTGCGGGGAGATTCAATAGATCCACAGGTGTGCCGCCGATGGGCTGCAGGCGGATATGGCCCGAACCAAGCTTCGGGATGGAGCGCATAAGGCCTTTGGTGTATTCGTGCTTCGGATTATAGAAAATCTCGTCTGCAGTGCCGCGCTCGCACACGCGCCCTGCATACATAACGATAATCTCATCGCACATGTCAGCGATAACGCCAAGATCGTGCGTAATGATGATGATGGCCATGCCGAGCTTTTTTTGCAAATCTTGCATGAGTTCGAGTATCTGCGCCTGAATGGTCACGTCAAGCGCGGTGGTCGGCTCGTCGGCAATCAAAATATCCGGCTCGCAGGCAAGCGCCATGGCAATCATCACGCGTTGGCGCATGCCGCCCGATAGCTCGTGCGGATATTGCTTAATACGCTTTTGCGGATCGTTTACGCCCACAAGCGAAAGCATTTCAATAGCGCGCTCGCGCGCCTGCTTGCGGTTGCGGTTGGTATGGAGAAGTATGGCCTCCATCAACTGGTTGCCGATGGTATAAACCGGGTTAAGACTCGTCATGGGATCCTGGAAGATGATACTTATCTTTTCACCGCGGAAGCTTCTCATCTGCCGCTTGGAGTATTTGAGTATATCATCGTCCTCAAAAAGAACTTCGCCTCCAACCACTTTGCCGGGGTCCACAAGGATGCGCAAAATGGAATAAGCGGTAACGCTTTTACCGGAACCCGATTCACCCACGATACCTAAAACCTTGCCTTTTTCGAGGTTGAAAGAGATTCCGTTCACGGCCTTTACTACGCCGGCGTCGGTATCAAACTGTGTCTGTAGGTTTTTGACCTGCAACAAATTTTCGCTCATACGATCACTTCCTTAACTTGGGGTCGAAGGCATCGCGAAGACCGTCGCCCAAAAGATTGAAAGCAAGCACGATCAAACAGATGGCGGCCGCCGGGAATACCAGTTTGTAGGGATAGCTTTGGAGACCCTGCCGCGCAGCGTTGGCTAGGGACCCGAGGCTCGGCATCGGCGCCTGTACACCGAGGCCCACAAAGCTTAAAAAGCTTTCGGTAAATATGGCAGTAGGTACCTGCAAAGCGGTCGAAATGATAATGACGCTCATGCAGTTGGGCAAAATGTGTTTCCGAACAATTCTTCCGCCCTTTGCACCCAAGGCACGTGCCGCAATCACGTATTCGTTCTTCTTGATGGAGAGGATTTGGCCGCGCACTAGGCGGGCCATACCCACCCAGTAAAGGAGACCGAACACGATAAACAAGCTGATTATGTTGGTGCCCAGCGACTCAAGCGTTGTTCCCGCAATAACATCCTTTAATAGCGGGTCAAGCACCACCGACAGGAGGATAATCATCAACATGTCCGGCAAAGAGTAGATAATATCCACGATACGCATCATGAAAAGGTCTACCTTACCGCCCACATAGCCGGATATGGAGCCGTATATAAGGCCGATTATTAGCACGATAATGCTTGCAAAGAAGCCAACCGCCAGGGAAACGCGCGCGCCGTACACCACGCGGATAAAATAGTCGCGGCTTAAGTTGTCCGTACCGAACAAATGCGGAAAGAGCTCCTGCCCTTCGTCGATCGCCTTCTGCTCAAGCACAGAATAGGTCATTGGTGGAAGGTTTTTTGCGCCCTTATCACGTATGCCGTTGACCGTGATCATTTCCTCGTAGCCGTAGGGGACAACCATCGGTGCAAAAATGATTACGATGATCAAAAGCGCCAATACGATGATACTGCCTACCGCAAGCGGGTTTTTGAAAAGCTTGCGCATGCCGTCTTTAAAAAACGTGGACGGCTCGCGCATCTGTACATGCATTTCCTTCTCGGCTTCATCTGCGGGTGCAAAAGAGGACAGATCCAGATGAAGGCTCAGGAGGCGCTTCTTGGGGATTTTGTGTTCTAGATCGCTCATACTTTTTTGTGCCTCCTATTCAAAGGTAATTCTCGGGTCGACGGCCTTATAGATAAGGTCGCTGACGAGTGTAGCGATAACCATGAGCACCGAAAGGAAAATCGTGGTCGCCATGATCATCGGGTAATCGCGGTTGGTGATGCCTGTTACAAACTTGGAGCCCAAACCACCGATGGTAAATACCGTTTCCACAACGAGGCTGCCGGTGAGAATGTAGGCAATCATCGGCCCCATGTAAGTGATTACGGGGATGAGTGCGTTCTTAAGCGCGTGTTTATAAACGACCTTGGTTTCGGTAAGGCCCTTAGAGCGCGCGGTGCGCACATAGTCCTGTCCGAGTACATCGAGCATGCTGGACTTTGTAAGCCTTGTGATGTAGCTCATGGGGTAAAGCGAAAGTGCAAAAATAGGCAAAACGTAATTCTGATTTTCCGGGGAGAATACCGGGAACCAACCTAAATTCAAACAGAAAACCAAAAGTAGAATCGTTGCCAAAACAAAGTTTGGCACCGAAACGAAGAACGTTGTAAAAAAGATGATGAGCCGGTCAAAAACGCTGTTTCGCGTAAGCGCAGCGATAGCGCCGAATATGAGCCCAAATATCAATGCAACCACGGCGGCAGCTCCGCCAAGCTTTGCAGAAACGGAAAAGGACTCGCTGATTGTCTGCATGATGTCGCGGCCGGACTTGAGTGAAATGCCGAAATCGCCGTGAAGCATGTCATTGATATATAAAACGAACTGCTCGCCTACGGGCTTATCAAGATGGAAGCGCGCTTCCAACGCCGCACGTACGGCGGGATCGGGTGCCTTTTCTTTTTCAAACGGCCCTCCGGGAATTGCGTTCATCGCAAAAAATGTGATGGTGATAATGATGAATACCGTCACAATGGCAAGTCCTATTCTTTTTAGAATGTACTTCCACATGAAGTTCGTTCTCCTTCCTACGGGCAAATCTGCGGTCCGAACTGATTATGTGTATACGAATACTATTTTGGGGTATACAATTTTAAGGTATCTGTATATTACAGCGTCTGAAAGCATATGTCAATCATCGATGTTTTGGGCAAGTTTCCATATATTTGTGAAAGCGGCAATTGAAAAAGGCGTTCCTTCTTTGTATAATGGTCATTGCACAGCAGGAAAAGCAACGATTTTGTGTAAAAATTTTTTTTGGAGGAAAAGTTTTTTATGAAGAAGCTTTTATCTATGGTACTCGTGCTTGTGATGACGGCCGTCATGCTGACAGGATGCGCCGGCGGCAGCACCGGTCCTAAGGATGATGGTAAGATAAGCGTTGCCGTCGTGGTGGCGGGAGGCCTAGGTGACCGTTCGTTCTACGATTCGGCAAAGGCTGGCCTGGACAGGCTTGTTGCCGATTACGGCATCGAGGGAAAGGTTATTGAGTGCAAGCAAGACGCTTCCATGTATCAACAGCAGCTCATCAACGCCGCAGAAACCTGCGATTTTGTGGTTGCAGTCGGTTGGGAGTTTGCCGACGGCCTTATTGCCGTTGCACCGGAACTCCCCGATACCAAATTTATCTACGTGGATGAAGCCGTAGAGAATGTAAGTAACATCTACAATATTAAATACGCACAAAACGAAGGATCGTTCCTTGTGGGCTACATTGCCGCGAAGCTTTCTCAAACCGGCAAGGTCGGCGCGGTGGGCGGTGCGGATGGTGCTACCATCAACGACTTTATCGCAGGCTACAAGCAGGGGGCACTTTACGCAAATCCCGCTTGCATCGTGGAAGTAAACTATGCAGAGGATTATGAAGATCCTGCCAAGGGCAAGGAGTGTGCGCTCACCCTATTTGGGAAAGGGTGCGACATCGTGTTCCAGATCGCGGGTAAGACGGGCGAGGGCGTGTTTGAAGCAGCCTCCGAGCAGGGCAAGTATGCCATCGGCGTGGATTCCGACCAGAAATACATCAATCCCGACGTAATCGTTTGCTCCATGATTAAAAAAGTAGGCGATTCCATTTATGATACCGTGGCTGCTTTTATTAATGAAGATGCATGGAAAGGCGGTACTACATGGGTAGCGGGTATGGAATCAGGCTTAATCGACGTCGGTTACGGCGAGGAAGGCTCCACGCAGCAGGTATCCGCTGAGCTTAAGGCCGAGGTTGAAGCCCTTAAGCAGAAGATTATCAGCGGAGAGATAACGGTAGATACGACGCGCTAAGGCGCTTTCGCTTTCGCGGGCATGGCTCACAAGCCATGCCCGCGAGGTTCTTCGGGGCTTTTTCAACATCCGCTTATAGCGCTCCGACAATCCCACCGATGTCGCCTACGGCGACAAATAAGATTGCGGGTGGCGGATGTATAAGGAACGTGATCCAATTTCGTATTAGGGCGGGATGATTTCATCCCGCCACGTATTACGCTTAGGGTCTTGTAGGGGACCTCGGGTGGGCAACGCCCTTCGTCACTAGGCCTGCGGACCGTCGCAAGGTGGTCGCCCGATAATCTCGAAAAATAACCACGCTCAGAAAATCCATTTATTGGAAAGTCTTCCTTATTATATATTATATAATCGAGAACGTTTATCAAGTTTTTAACATAGCGTCGGAGGGATGAATTTTGAACAGTGTTTCCGACTGCGCGGTGGAAATGAAACATATATCCGTGCAATTCCCCGGTGTGCTCGCCAACGACGATGTGACACTTAACGTCAGGCGCGGTGAGGTATTGGCGCTTGTAGGCGAAAACGGCGCCGGCAAAAGTACGCTCATGAACGTTTTGTACGGCATACTTTCTCCAACCGATGGTGAGGTACTTATAAAAGGTACGCGCGTGAAGCGATTTACGCCCAAGGAAGCCATATCGCGCGGCGTGGGCATGGTGCACCAGCATTTCATGCTTGTGCCGTCGTTTACAGTTTCACAAAACATTGTATTATCGAAAGAACCAAAGAAAGCCAAACTTTTTTACGATAAAAACAAAGCCCTAAGTTGCGTACAAAAACTCATGAAGGAATACGGGCTCTATGTGGACCCCGAGGCGCGCGTGGAGGATTTGAGCGTAGGTCTGCAGCAGCGCGTGGAAATTTTAAAGACACTCTATAGGGGTGCGGATATTTTGATTCTTGACGAACCTACCGCTGTTTTGACCCCGCAGGAGACAGAGGAGCTGTTTACGGTAATTCGCCGCGTGGTACATGAAAAGGCGATGACCGTAATTATCATCACCCATAAGCTTTACGAGGTCATGGCTGTGTCAGACCGTGTAGGCGTTATGCGACAGGGAAAGCTCGTAGGTTTCACGGAAACAAAAAATGTTACGGAACGAAGCCTCGCTTCGCTCATGGTGGGGCGCGAGGTACTCCATACGGCGCTTGATAAAACACGTCAGGCGGGTGAGATTGCGCTTGAGGTAAAGGATTTGTCCGTTTTGGACGACCGTGGATTAACTGCGGTCCGCGGTGTGAGCCTGTCTGTTCGCGAAGGCGAAATCGTGGGTATTGCGGCTGTGGAGGGCAACGGGCAAAGCGAGCTTATCGAGGCGATCACCGGGCTTAAAAAACCCACCGGCGGGGAAATACTGCTTCGCGGTACAGATGTCACGGGCCTTGACCCGGGGTTGATACGCCGCATGGGGCTTTCGCATATCCCTGAGGACAGGCTTAAAACGGGTGTAGATAAAGAAGCAGACGTTGCGGAGAACCTCCTTGTCGGCAAGCACAGAAAAAAGGAGTTTGCCGCTTTTCATGAGCATTTGAAACGTTCGAGTATAGCGCGGTACGCGGAGGATGTGTATAAAAAATTCGATATTCGCGCAGCGGGCATTAACACCGGTGTGGGCTCTCTTTCAGGCGGCAACATTCAAAAGCTCGTAGCTGCGCGGGAGTTTTCGTTTGAAATGCCTGTGAATATCATCTCGCAGCCCACGCGAGGCGTCGATATCGGTGCTATGGAGTTTCTTCATGCACTTATCGCTAAAAAACGCGATGAGGGTGCGGCGATATTACTTGTAAGCGCCGATCTTGACGAGGTGTTTCGCTTGAGCGACCGTATTTTGACACTCTTTGAGGGGAAAATAACGGGCGAATTTACGGCAGGGCATTTTGACAAGTCAGAAATCGGCTACTGTATGACGGCGGGCGGAAGGGAGGATGCGCATGACGAAGAAGAGAATCGATAAGGGCTATCTTCTGTCGCTGTTTTTGAGCGTGTTCGCAGCGCTTCTTCTTGGGGCGGCCATCATTTTGCTCACGGGGCACAATCCTCTTGAAGCCTATGCGGAGCTTATACGCGGCAGCTTCGGCTCATCGCGCGCCATTGGTAATACCTTAGCAAAAACCGTGACGCTCGCTATCACGGCTCTTGCCACAGCGGTTGGCGCAAGGGCAGGTATCTTTAACGTTGGTGGCGAAGGACAGCTTTTCTTAGGGGGCATGGCCGCTGCCATGACGGGGGTTTTAGTAAGTGGTATTCCGGCTGCACTCGCCATACCGATCGCGTTTTTAGTAGCTTGTGCAGCGGGCGGGCTGTACGCGCTCATTCCCGCGCTTTTAAAAGTAAAGCTAAAAGTCAACGAGGTTATCACCACCGTTATGCTTAACTCCGTGGCGATTTATTTTTGTACATACCTCGCTAACGGGCCTCTAAAGACCTCGGAAAAGGGTATTGCGGCGGGTACGCCTGCCATTGAGGCGTCTTTTCGCTTTTTTAAGCTCATACCGCTTTCAGATCTGACATCAGGCGTCTTTTATGCTGCCGGCATAGCGCTTATCGTATGGTATGTAATGAGTCGTACTGCGACGGGTTACGAAATGAAGCTGACAGGTCAAAATCGACGCTTTGCATTTTTTTCGGGCCTTCCTGTAGACCGTATCACCATACTGGCCATGGTCGCCTCGGGCGCTATGTGCGGTGCGGTGGGGATGTTTGAGGTATACGGCATCCACGGCAGGTTTATGGAGAGTATTTCCAAGGATTTCTACTTTGACGGAATGTTGGTCGCGATGATCATGCGCTATGAGCCTGTCGGCATCCTACTTATGAGCGTATTTTTTGCCGCGCTCAAAATCGGCGGCAGCGCTATGGAACTGAACACCGGCATTTCAAGCGAGCTTATTC